>NZ_JAGGKM010000004.1:300000-516672 GCF_017873715.1 Cytobacillus luteolus | reverse complement strand
AGGTCACACCCGTTCCCATGCCGAACACGGAAGTTAAGCTCTTCAGCGCCGATGGTAGTTGGGGGTTTCCCCCTGTGAGAGTAGGACGTTGCTAGACTGTTTAAATGGAGGATTAGCTCAGCTGGGAGAGCACCTGCCTTACAAGCAGGGGGTCGGCGGTTCGATCCCGTCATCCTCCACCAATGTTTTTTCGCGAAGCGAAAATAACTTTCCTTAAAATAAATTGACACTTTCTAAAATACGCCGGTGTAGCTCAGTTGGTAGAGCAACTGACTTGTAATCAGTAGGTCGAGGGTTCGACTCCTTTCGCCGGCACCACTTTGTACGTGCTATTAGCTCAGTTGGTAGAGCAATGAGCGATACATCTTGAATAATCTACGAATTGTACTCATCGAGCTGCTACTTGCATAAGCTTCCTGAGATGAGGACACGTATTAGATGCTCTTGCCCAATTACCTATCAAGCTTTAACATGAAATACAATCTCTTATTATTAAGAGCCATTAGCTCAGTTGGTAGAGCATCTGACTTTTAATCAGAGGGTCGAAGGTTCGAATCCTTCATGGCTCACCATTTTAATTTTATTCATTTGCGGGTGTGGCGGAATTGGCAGACGCGCTAGACTTAGGATCTAGTGTCCATGACGTGGGGGTTCGAGTCCCTTCACCCGCACCAATATTTTTGCGGAAGTAGTTCAGTGGTAGAACACCACCTTGCCAAGGTGGGGGTCGCGAGTTCGAGCCTCGTCTTCCGCTCCAAAAACAGTCTGCTTTCTTTATGTGCCGGGGTGGCGGAACTGGCAGACGCACAGGACTTAAAATCCTGCGGTAGGTGACTACCGTACCGGTTCGATTCCGGTCCTCGGCACCATTTATATGCGCCCGTAGCTCAATTGGATAGAGCGTCTGACTACGGATCAGAAGGTTATGGGTTCGACTCCTTTCGGGCGCGCCATATATATTTACGGGGAGTAGCTCAGCTTGGTAGAGCACTTGGTTTGGGACCAAGGGGTCGCAGGTTCGAATCCTGTCTTCCCGACCATTTCAAAACTATTTGGGGCCTTAGCTCAGCTGGGAGA
Organism: Cytobacillus luteolus; assembly: GCF_017873715.1. Classification (NCBI taxonomy): domain Bacteria; kingdom Bacillati; phylum Bacillota; class Bacilli; order Caryophanales; family Bacillaceae; genus Litchfieldia; species Litchfieldia luteola. Next base: position 515,595 of record NZ_JAGGKM010000004.1, on the reverse strand, counting down.
GCGCCTGCCTTGCACGCAGGAGGTCAGCGGTTCGATCCCGCTAGGCTCCACCAAATTATTCTCACAAAGTGAAAATAATTTTCCTTGCACTTCTTAATATGGCGGTGTAGCTCAGCTGGCTAGAGCGTACGGTTCATACCCGTGAGGTCGTGGGTTCGACTCCCTCCGCCGCTACCATATTATTTAGAACAAACTAACACTTAATATCTTCTCTTAGGACCTTTAGCTCAGCTGGTTAGAGCAGACGGCTCATAACCGTCCGGTCGTAGGTTCGAGTCCTACAAGGTCCACCATTAGTTAATTATACGGAGGAATACCCAAGTCCGGCTGAAGGGATCGGTCTTGAAAACCGACAGGGGTGTTAAAGCCCGCGGGGGTTCGAATCCCTCTTCCTCCGCCATTATCTCATTTGAAATGATGGCTAAAATCTTCAGCAAAACATATACATTTATAATTTTTATTATCGCGGGGTGGAGCAGTTCGGTAGCTCGTCGGGCTCATAACCCGAAGGTCGCAGGTTCAAATCCTGTCCCCGCAACCAATGGTCCCGTGGTGTAGCGGTTAACATGCCTGCCTGTCACGCAGGAGATCGCCGGTTCGATCCCGGTCGGGACCGCCATTAGTTATTCAAAACAACAAATATTTTATATGGCTCAGTAGCTCAGTTGGTAGAGCAAAGGACTGAAAATCCTTGTGTCGGCGGTTCGATTCCGTCCTGAGCCACCATTTTATTCTCTAATTTAATAATTGTGGCGGTTGTGGCGAAGTGGTTAACGCACCTGATTGTGGTTCAGGCATTCGTGGGTTCGATTCCCATCAGTCGCCCCATACAACTGCGGGTGTAGTTTAATGGTAAAACCTCAGCCTTCCAAGCTGATGTCGTGAGTTCGATTCTCATCACCCGCTCCATTTACTTTAACCTAAACTTATTAGGGCCTATAGCTCAGCTGGTTAGAGCGCACGCCTGATAAGCGTGAGGTCGATGGTTCGAGTCCATTTAGGCCCACCATTCATAACCTATGAATGATTCTATTCTCACTATTCCACAGTAGCTCAGTGGTAGAGCTATCGGCTGTTAACCGATCGGTCGCAGGTTCGAGTCCTGCCTGTGGAGCCATTATGGGGAAGTACTCAAGAGGCTGAAGAGGCGCCCCTGCTAAGGGTGTAGGTCGCGTGAGCGGCGCGAGGGTTCAAATCCCTCCTTCTCCGCCATAAGAACATTATTTATGGCCCATTGGTCAAGCGGTTAAGACACCGCCCTTTCACGGCGGTAACACGGGTTCGAATCCCGTATGGGTCATCAAAAAAGCGTAACGAGTTTAATTACTCGTTGCGCTTTTTTTCTTTTCCTATATCGTCTACTTAACCTATTCTAGCTTCCTCTTATGAATCATTATTCACTCTTATCCACTCATCTGTCTTTTCCATATTGAACAATTTGTGTCTAGTTTTTTATCGACAATATTTGCTTTTTGACTAAAACGCTTTTGCGTTTACTGCTTTACTATAACAAATTAGCTGATAATTTATAATATTTACTATATTTTTTCTCAATAATCCCTCTTCATGAAGACGAATCCAGCATCAATCAAAGATTGTTATAACAATGTTTTACCCGTAACTATACTTGTAAAGACTATTTATAAAACAAATAGTGAAATACTTTTTTCATAAAAATAATGTAATCGTTTGCAATAATAATTGAATGTTATCTAGCAATAACAATTAATGGTGGAAAAGAATATTTTGTAAAATAATGTCATACAAAAATACCTCTTCACACTTACAATTGCTTGTAAAATGAATAAATAATGATCGAACTAAACGTTATAGAAAGGGTGGATACGAGTGATCTTAACTCTTCCAACTAGTCATGATATTCATTTATTTCATGAAGGAAATCTATTTAAAAGCTACCAGTTATTTGGGGCACATCTTACATTGCAAAATGGTGTGGAGGGAACACAGTTCACTGTCTGGGCACCTCATGCTGCAAAAGTAAATATTGTAGGTAACTTTAATCAGTGGGAAGGAGAACATCATCCATTAGATAAGATAAATAATGAGGGAATTTGGACAAATTTTTTCCCTGGATTAGTTGAAGGAGACATCTATAAATATGAGATAACTACTGACCGTGGTGACATTCTCTTAAAGTCGGATCCTTTTGCTTTCTATTCTGAGATTAGACCAGCAACAGCTTCTGTTATTTATAATCTTGAAGGCTATAAATGGAATGATAGGGCATGGCAAAGAAATAAAAGGTCTACTCATGATAAGCCTTTAAATATATATGAAGTGCATTTAGGTTCATGGAAAGTAAAAACTGATGGTACCTATTATTCATATGAAGAACTATCAGAACTTCTTATACCTTACGTTCTTGAGCATGGTTTTACTCATATAGAACTTTTACCACTTGTAGAACATCCACTTGATAAGTCTTGGGGATACCAGGGGACTGGCTATTACTCTGCAACTAGTCGTTATGGGACGCCTCATGGGTTAATGTATCTTATTGACCAATGTCATCAAAATGGTATTGGTGTCATCATGGATTGGGTACCAGGACACTTTTGTAAGGATTCTCACGGTTTATATTTATTTGATGGAAAGCCTACCTACGAATATAGCTTTAGTCATGATCGCGAAAACAAAGTGTGGGGTACAGCAAACTTTGATTTATCAAAGCCGGAAGTTCAAAGTTTTTTAATTTCAAATGCACTCTTTTGGATAGATTATTTTCATATTGATGGTTTCCGAGTAGATGCAGTGGCAAACATGATTTATTGGCCTACTAGTCATGAGGGTGAACAAAGATCTAATCCATTTGCAATAGAGTTTCTGAAAAAGCTAAATAGTGCAATTCGCGAGTTCGATCAATCTGTACTTATGATTGCCGAGGATTCTACTGTTTGGCCAAAGGTTACTAGTTCCGTGAGTGAAGGTGGCCTAGGATTTTCGTATAAGTGGAATATGGGTTGGATGAATGACATTTTAACATATATGCAAGCTTCTCCATATGAGAGAAAAAATCTACATAATAAAGTGACATTCTCCCTTTTATATGCATTTTCAGAGAAGTTTATTTTACCCTTTTCACACGATGAAGTAGTACATGGGAAAAGGTCAATGCTTGATAAAATGCCAGGTGATTATTGGGATAAGTTTGCTCAGTTAAGGCTCTTGTATGGCTACCTAATTACACACCCTGGAAAAAAGCTTCTTTTCATGGGTGGAGAGTTCGGTCAATTTTCTGAGTGGAAGGATGATAGCGAGCTTGATTGGAACCTTGATGATTTCAGAATGCATCAACATATAAGAGCGTATGTTAAAGAGTTATTCAAGGTATACAAAAAGCAGCGGTCTTTATATGAGTTAGACAATTCTGATGAAGGCTTTGAATGGATTGATGTTAACAACTATGACCAAAGCATATTTTCTTTTATACGAAAAGGAAAGAAAGAGAATGATTTAACAGTCACTGTGTGTAATTTTACACCTGAAACCTACCATGAATACAAAGTGGGAGTACCGTTATTATCTTCTTATAAAGAAGTATTGAATAGTGATGATATAGCCTTTGGTGGTTCTGGTCAAATAAACAAAGGGAACCTGATTGGTGAAGAAGGACCGTACCATGGCAAACCTTATCACATTAAAATGACAATCCCGCCATTTGGTATTTCGATTGTACGTCCAATTAAACGCAGAGGGGAGAAAAATAATGATGATCAGAAAAAAGTGCGTCGCAATGCTATTGGCAGGGGGAAAGGGGAGTAGGCTAAATTCATTAACTCAAGACCTGGCAAAGCCTGCTGTTCCTTTTGGTGGAAAATATAGAATTATTGACTTTACTCTGAGTAACTGTACAAATTCAGGAATTGATACTGTTGGTGTGCTTACACAATATCAACCTCTCCTACTACATTCTTATATTGGTATTGGTAGTGCTTGGGATCTTGACCGTAGACATGGTGGAGTCACAGTTCTTCCTCCATATGCAGAGTCCTCAGGTGTGAAGTGGTATTCTGGTACGGCCAGTGCAATCTATCAGAATGTAACCTATTTAAAACAATATGACCCAGAATATGTATTGATTTTATCAGGAGATCATATTTATAAAATGGACTATGCTAAGATGCTAGAATTTCATATTAGTAAAAATGCAGATGTTTCTATTTCAGTCATTGAAGTACCTTGGGATGAAGCAAGCCGATTTGGCATTATGAATACAAACGAGGACATGGAGATTATAGAATTTGAAGAAAAACCCGAATATCCAAAAAATAACTTAGCATCTATGGGCATATATATTTTTAAATGGTCTGTTCTAAAGGAGTTTTTAGAATTAGATGACCAAAATCAAGATTCAAGTCATGATTTTGGCAAGGATGTTATTCCGCTCTTATTAAAAGAACAGAAAAAGTTAATTGCATATCCTTTTAAGGGCTATTGGAAGGATGTAGGAACCGTAAAAAGCTTATGGGAAGCTAATATGGACTTATTAAGTGAGGATTCCAAATTAAACTTATTTGATCAATCTTGGCGCATTTATTCGGTTAATCCAAATCAACCACCACAATTTATCTCTCCATCTGCGGATGTTAATGAATCGCTTGTAAATGAAGGTTGTGTAATTGAAGGAAGTGCTTACCATTCTGTTTTATTTCAAGGTTCACATATTGGTGAGGGCTCTATTATAAAAGAGTCTGTAATCATGCCAGATGCAAAAATCGGAAAGAATGTCTTTATTGAGAGAGCCATTATTCCACCAGGAATTCACATTCCAGATGGGACGGTCATTCGTTCCGAACAGGAAGATGACATTGTCCTCGTTACAGAAGACATGATTATGGTAAATAAATAAAGATGAATAGGGTTATGGACAGAATTGAAAATAGCCCCTGAGAGGATGAGTAAAATGATAAAGAACTTGCTTGGAGTCATTGATGCAACAACATATAGAGAGGCTACCAGTGATTTAACAATAAATCGATCAATGGCAGCTATTCCATTTGCAGGTAGATATAGATTAGTTGACTTTGTTTTGTCTAACATGGTTAACTCCGGAATTGAAAGTGTAGCCATCTTTCCGAGATATCAATACCGTTCTCTTATGGATCATATTGGATCCGGGAAGCAGTGGGATTTAAATAGAAAAAGAGATGGATTATTTTTCTTTCCCTCCTCAAATTTTGAAGAAGAAGGTTCGTTTAAGCAGTTTCGTAATCATATGGATTACTTTTATCGAAGTACTCAAAAGTACACGTTGATCACAAACAGTTACACTGTCTGTAATGTCGATTATAAGAAGATATTAAAAAGACATATTGAAGAAGAGTGTGATATAACCGAAGTTCGTCATTTGGGCAAATCGCTAGAGATGTATATCCTAGAAACTTCGCTTCTGATTGATTTGATTACAGCACAAGATGCTACAGGATACTATAGCATTCAAGATGTAGTCCAGGACCATAAGCATACCTTTAAGATATGTGATTATGAATATCGCGGATATGTAAAAGTAATTGATTCTATAGGAAGCTATTATAAACACAGTATGGAGTTGTTAGATCCAACTGTTTGGAAACAATTATTCTTACAATATAGTCCGATTTATACTAAGGTGAAAGATGAGCCACCTACGAAATATACAAAAGATGCAGTTGTAAAAAATTCAATGATCGCTAATGGATGTGTAATTGAAGGACATGTAGAAAATAGTATTATTTCAAGAGGTGTTAAGGTAGGTAAAGGAACGTTTATTAAAAACAGCATCATTATGCAAAAAAGCGTTATTGGAACAAATTGTGTACTAGATGCAGTTGTTTTTGACAAAGATGTAAAAGTAGAGAATAATGTATCTCTCCAGGGAAGTAAGTTTTCTCCTTACGTAGTTCGTAAAGGAACCTTACAAGGAGCGTTGATGAAATCGTGAAAGTCCTATTTGTAGTATCAGAGTGTGTTCCCTTTATAAAATCAGGTGGTTTAGCAGATGTAGCTGGTGCCCTTCCAAAGGAACTGAAAAATTTGGGAACAGACGTAAGGATTATGCTGCCGAAATACGGGCAAATCCCCTTACAATTTAAAGAAAAGATGGATAAAGTGTGTGAGTTTAACGTTCAACTAAGTTGGAGATCTCAATACTGTGGTATAGAGGTTTTAACTTATGAGGGAATCACTTATTATTTTATCGATAATGAGTATTATTTTAATAGAGATCGCCTTTATGGGTACTATGATGATGGTGAAAGGTTTTCTTTCTTTTGCCATGCGGTTTTACAAGCTATTCCTAACATTGACTTTATGCCGGATATTATTCATTGTCACGACTGGCACACTGGAATGGTAAACTTTTTACTGAAACATGAGTATAAAGAAGAAGACTATTCTTCCATTCGTACGATTTTTACCATCCATAATCTTCAATTCCAAGGTGTATTTCCAAAGGGAATCCTAGGAGATTTGTTAAACCTGTCAGAGGAATACTTTACAAGTGATCAACTTGAGTTCTTTGGGAACGTAAACTTTATGAAGGCAGCTATTGTCTCATCAGATTTAATTACTACCGTTAGTCCAACCTACAAAGATGAAATTCAAAGCAAGTACTATGGTGAAAAATTAGATGGGCTATTACGAAAGTATAATGATAAGTTAGTTGGGATTTTAAATGGGATAGATGATGAGATATATAACCCGAAGACAGATGACCTGATTGCGAAGAAATACGATTACACGAAAATGAAAAATAAAGAATTGAATAAACAATCATTACAGAAGCAATTTGGGTTACCGAAACGAAAAGATATACCTGTAGTATCAATTATCTCACGGTTAACTGAACAAAAAGGTCTCGATTTAATCATACATGTAATAGAAGAAATGTTATCTAAGGATCTACAGTTAATTATCCTTGGAACCGGTGATGAGAAATATGAAAATATCTTTTTAACTTTAGCTCACCACTATCCGACTAAGTTAAAAGTAGTTATTGGTTTTGATGAAAAATTAGCACACCAAATCTATGCTGGTTCTGATCTATTCTTAATGCCTTCAAAATTTGAACCATGTGGATTAGGGCAACTAATTGCTTTACGTTATGGTACGATTCCGATTGTTCGTGAAACAGGGGGCTTAAATGATACTGTTCTCTCCTATAATGAAAGCACTGGTATCGGAAATGGCTTTAGTTTTAAGAACTTTAACGCACATGATATGCTCTACACTGTTGATCGTGCAATTGACTTATTTCAAAATAGGGAAGTATGGTCAAAAATAGTTGGAGAAGCAATGTCACGTGACTATAGCTGGGCACAATCTGCTTTTAAATATAATCAGCTTTATGCAGGTTTACTTGTTAGGAGTGGAATGAATGTTCACCAACAAAGAGACGTTTAAGAAGGTATTTTGCAATAGACTTGAAATGCTGTCTGGAAAAAGTTTCTCTGAATCGACAAGTAGAGATCATTATAATACACTGGGTAGTTTAGTAAGAGAGTATATTAGTTCAAACTGGATACAAACGAATGAGAAATATCGAAGTAGTAAACAGAAGCAGGTTTACTATTTATCAATTGAGTTTCTACTTGGGAGATTATTAGGAAATAACCTTATAAACCTTGGAATAAATCAAATTGTAGAAGAAGGTCTGTTAGAGCTAGGCATTGACATAAAGAATATTGAAGAGGCTGAAGCAGATGCTGGATTAGGTAATGGGGGCTTAGGAAGATTAGCAGCATGTTTTCTTGATTCATTAGCCTCCCTAAACTTACCAGGACACGGTTGTGGCATCCGTTATAAACATGGATTATTTGACCAAAAGATAATAGAAGGATATCAGGTTGAATACCCAGAGCAATGGTTACGTCACGGAAATGTCTGGGAGATACGAAAATCTGATCAAGCTGCAGAGATAAGTTTCTGGGGAGAAGTTGAGTCCTTCTATCATGAAGGGAAGCTTAAATTTAGACATGTAAATGCAGAGAAGATAACGGCTGTTCCTTATGATATTCCTGTAATTGGTTATGGTACAGAATCAGTTAATACACTTCAACTATGGAATGCAGAACCATCCCCGTTCCCTCATAATAAGAACATTTTAGAGTATAAGAGAGAAACAGAAGCGGTATCAGAGTTTTTATATCCTGATGATACCCATGATGATGGGAAAATCTTAAGGTTAAAGCAGCAGTACTTCTTAGTTTCAGCTAGTTTACAAAGTATATTACGAAATTATAAATCTACACATGGTAGCCTGGAAGATTTGCATAATGGAGTAGCCATCCATATTAATGACACACACCCAGTATTAGCAGTACCGGAATTAATGAGGATATTAATGGATGAGGAAGGTATGGGATGGTATGAAGCATGGCAGGTTACAACCAAAACGATCTCTTATACGAATCATACCACTTTATCTGAGGCATTAGAGAAATGGCCAATTTATATTTTTAAGCCTTTATTACCAAGAATTTTTATGATTGTAGAAGAAATAAATGAGCGTTTTTGTAAGGAACTTTGGAAACTGTATCCAGGGGATTGGAATCGAATTGAGAATATGGCCGTTATTGCACACGGTGTTGTTAAAATGGCACATTTAGCGATTGTAGGAAGTTATAGTGTGAATGGTGTAGCTAAGCTACATTCTGAAATATTGAAAAAACGCGAAATGAAATTATTTTATGAGGTCTACCCTGACAAATTCAATAATAAAACGAATGGAATTACTCACCGACGTTGGTTATTAAAGGCTAATCCTCAATTGGCAGCACTGCTTACTGAAACAATAGGAAACGATTGGATTTATGAGCCCAAGTCTTTACTAGAATTAAAGAATTATAGATATGACCCAACTATACTTGAGAGACTTTATGATGTGAAAATATCTAGAAAAGAGATTTTGGCAAAACGTATCCTAGCACAAACGGGTATTAAGGTTGATCCTTATTCAATTTTTGATGTACAGGTAAAACGTCTACATGAGTATAAACGTCAGCTATTAAATGTTCTACATATCATGTACTTATATAATCGAATGAAAGAAGATTCCAGTTTTACGTTTCACCCGCGAACCTTTATTTTTGGGGCAAAAGCATCCCCAGGCTATTATTATGCAAAAAAGATAATAAAACTGATTAACTCTGTAGCTGAGAAGGTAAATAGTGATAAGCAAACTTCTGAGTTCCTTAAGGTGATCTTTATTGAAAACTATCGTGTATCGATTGCAGAGGATATTTTTCCAGCAGCAGATGTTAGTGAGCAAATTTCAACGGCTAGTAAAGAAGCATCAGGAACCGGCAATATGAAGTTTATGATGAATGGTGCTCTAACAATTGGTACATTGGATGGTGCGAATATTGAAATCAAAGATGCTGTAGGCGATGAAAATATTTTCACCTTTGGATTAAAGGCTGAGGAAGTTCTTCACTATTATCAAAATGGGGGATATTATTCAAACGAATACTATTACCATGACAAACGAATTAGCAAGGTTTTAGAACAACTAATTAACGGTCATTTCCCAGAAACTGAGGGAGACTTTGAAGCAATCTATGACTCTCTTCTAACTCAGAATGATCAATATTTTGTTCTTAGAGATTTTGCTTCTTACGTGGCAGCACAGGAGCAGGTTAACGATGCTTATCAAGACCGAAGTAAGTGGTTGGAGAAGAGTCTATTAAATATTGCTCACTCAGGTTACTTTTCAAGTGATCGAACGATTCGTGAGTATGCTAAACACATCTGGAAAATAGATTCATAAACTATGAAATAGAGGGGCACTTCTCTGGGTGCACCCTCTTTTTTGTACTTTATAATTCTTCCAGGCCTTTTATATAAGTATAAATGCTATGATTGCCTCTAAGTGTCCCTGTTTGGTGAGAAAAGCTTACTTGCTTTTTAACATGTCGATAAGAACTATATTTCTCTGTTAAGGGGTTATAAATCCTTTTAGGAGGGAGCATTGGAATGATATCATTTGCATTGACAAATCGTATGGAATTTTTAATTTTACGATTATACAATGATGCAAATTCACCATTTCCTACACGTGGACCGGCCAATGTAAATAGTGTTAGTTCCTTAAAATCTGTATTTTCATAGATATCCATAGCATGTAAAACAGCTAATGCAGCCCCTAAACTATGACCTGTTACGTATAGCTGTTTTTGTGCCGATAGAGAAGATAGCTTTGATAGGAGTTGGTCTCTACATGATTCATAAATTGATAGAAAGCCCCCGTGTACTAGACTCTTATTTGTAGAGTATGGAAAGGGATGCTCAATAATATCAGCGTCTGCAATCCAATCTGGGTCTGAGACTGTTCCTCGAAAGGCTACAATTATTGAGTCTAAAGATTCGATGATAAAGCCAAACCACTCTTTCGAACCAAAGACATCAGCTTTAAAGGTATCGACAACTTTGAAACCTTTCGGAGGAGTAAATTCCCCTTTCTTATCGTATTGCGTATATGTTAGAAGACAACAGTTTGCTAGCAAAAGTGCTTCATCCTTTTTAATCCTCATTCTCCCACTTCCTTTCAAGTTAATTTATTTTATGAAAAGAAATGCATAGTGATAATAAAAACATGACACCTTAAATCCCTGCTAAGTCAGAATGCCATACCTGATTTCATCTACATAAATCGTTTATCAATTTTATGTGCGTTAATTCTTACATTCTCTTTTCCTTTGTATACCCGACTATTCTCCACCCTTTTTGAAATCCCATTTTTATATCCTCTCTCATGAAAAAAATGTAAAATTCTTGTGTAGTTTTTTGTTATGTGTATGCTCTACAATATGACACTATTCGCTCTTTTATTTCGACTGTCGAATAGTGACTGCAAAGTAATTAATGACAAATTATATTCTGAATATTATAATTATAAAAAAGTATTTCACTAAAATTTTGAAAGCGTTTACTTACGGGGGGATTTATTTGAATGGTGAGGTAATTATAAAAAAACAGACTAGGGCTAAAAAGAAAGGATTAAAGCTTGTACTCATAGCTTTAGTTTCGCTTTTAATCTTACTCACTGCAATTGTTTTAGCAGGATATTTATTTATTAAAAAGGGACTACCAACTATTGATGGGGAGCTAACTGTTTCAGGGCTAGAAAATCAGGTTACAGTTTATCGTGACGAGAATGGTGTTCCACACATTGAAGCACAAACAGAAAGAGATTTATATATCGCACAAGGGTATGTAACTGCACAGGATCGCCTATTTCAAATGGACTTATCTAGAAGACAAGCTTCAGGAGAATTAAGTGAAGTAATTGGAGCTTCAACTGTTGATAAAGATAAGTTTTTCAGGGCTCTTGGTTTACGAAGGGCAGCAGAGGCAAGCTATGGTATTTACTCTGTGGAAGCACAAGAAGTATTGAATTGGTATGCTGAAGGTGTAAATGCATATATAAATGAAGCGATAGAATCAAACTCTTTACCTATTGAGTTTACACTAGCGGGGTATAAGCCGAGGGAATGGACTGCGATTGATTCGCTAACAATTGGGAAATACATGGCATATGATTTAGGTGGACACTGGGAAGGACAGGCTTTCCGACACCATATGGCCTTCGTCGTACCTGAAGATAAGCTATTAGAACTGTTTCCAGTTTACCCTGAGGATGGAGCAACTGTAATTCAGGCCCTAAAGGAAAATCCAATGGATCTTACGAAAAGCTTTGCTACTTTGGATGTACCAGATGAATTTAATGGGAGTAACAACTGGGTTGTATCAGGAGATAAAACGGAATCAGGGTTTCCATACTTAGCGAATGACCCTCATTTAAGCCTTGCAACTCCTTCCATCTGGTATGAGGTGCACCTTAACAGTCCTGAAGTTAATGTGAATGGTGTAATATTTGCCGGAATTCCTGGTATCATACTCGGAAGAAATGAGAAGATTGCATGGGGAGTTACGAATGTTGGCCCAGACGTACAGGATTTATATATTGAGAAGCGTAATCCGGAAAATGAAAATGAATTCTTATACATGGACAAGTGGGAACAAGCAACGGTGATTGATGAACAAATTAAGGTAAAAGATGAGGAAACTATTCCTTACAAAGTGACAATCACTCGCCATGGGCCAATTATATCTGAATTTGCACACGATAATAGATCTGATACTGCTCTTGCTTTAAAATGGACTGCCTTAAGTCCATCAACAGAATTAGAGGCAGTTCTTAGATTTAACAAGGCAAGTAATTGGGAGGAGTTTAAGGATGCATTAACTTATTTTCATACTCCGGCGCAAAACTTTGTTTTTGCTGATAAAGAAGGAAATATTGCTTATCGAGCAAATGGGCATATTCCAATACGAAAAAAGGGTGATAGCTCGGTGCCAGTTCCTGGTTGGACGGATGAATACGAATGGGAAGGTTTTATTCCTTGGGAAGAGCTGCCAACGGTTATTAATCCGAAAGAAGGGTTTATTGCTACAGCCAACAATAAGATAGTAACGGATGACTACCCTTACCATATTACTCATACATGGGCACAGCCCTACCGCCAACAAAGAATTATGGATGTGCTATCTGGAAACGAAAAGCTTTCTGTTGAGGACATGAAGAAGCTTCAGTTTGATCAATACAACCTTCAGGCAGAAGAGTTCGTACCGATTTTAGTAGGGATGTTGAAGGAAGATAACTTACGTGAAGTGGATAAAAATGCATTGAAATTGTTATCGGAGTGGGATTTTAATGATAATAAAGATTTAGGTGCGCCATTAATCTTCCATTTATGGATGGCAGAAATTGGTGATGTGATTTTTGAAAGTAAAGTACCGAAAGAATTAAATGGACTCTTCGAGGGGAGAGCTCAGATTGTTGATGAAATGATTCGTAAAGCAGACAAAGGTGAAGAAAGTTTATGGATTCAGGATGCAGGTGGAATTGACAAGGTTATATCTTCTGCATATAAACGAACAATTGATAAAATTACAGAAATTCAAGGTAATACCATAACTAAATGGTCATGGGGTGAATACCATGCAGTGCCATTTAATCACCCATTGTCTGCAATAAAGCCATTAAATTATTTATTTAACTTTGCAAAACCAGTTCCTATGGGTGGAAGTCGCGTTACAGTTGCTGCAGCAGGTTGGAGTAGTACAACTGGTTTGGTTAATCACGGAGGTGCTTGGCGAACGGTTGTGGATTTAGCTAACTTATCAAAAAGCTATAATGTTGTTGGTCCTGGTCAATCTGGTCATGTTTTAAGCAATTGGTATAACGATCAAATAGGACCTTGGACAACAGGAGGATACCATACAACTTATACAGAATCATATGAAAACCAAAAATATAAATTATTATTGGTTCCAGGGAAATAACAGAAAGAGGTGTCAGGATTATTATGACACCTCTTTCTTACATTTTTATCTTCTATCTTCAGCTTCTTCTTCTGTATATGGGTCTTTTTCATATGCAGGAAGGTCTCCGAATATTGTCATTGTCCCAGCTTCATCTAATTCCTCTTCATACTTTTGGTGTTGCTTGCTAGGATAAATTTTCATTTCGTTACCGTAAATATCGGTCGCAGCAAAGTTTTCATAATCTTCTACATACCCTACAGGGTCATGTGATTCAACATATGCATCATTGTAATGGTCAACATTTTCATTTAAATCTGAAGGTGTTTCAGAGGTGCCATACCTAGCTACGTCTTGCCAAGAATCCTCAGCGTCATAGGCCTCTACATCTTTATCATCAAACTCAAATTTCCCATAATCGGGAATTAGCACACCTTCTTCAATCGGGCGATTATGTGATACCACCTGATCAGGGCTATGCTCCTTACAATAAGTAGTTGTAGGAAGAACCTCCAACCTTTCAAGCGGAATATCCTTTCCACAAACTTCACATCTTCCATAAGAACCATCATCTATCTTTTCTAAAGCAATATAGACGTCTTTGAGTTCTCGGCTTGTATGATCATTAAGTGCCAAATCCTTTTCTCTCTCATATAAAGCACTACCTTCGTCTGCAGGGTGGTTATCATAGCTAGATAGTTCACCCATTGACTCATGATAATGACCATTATCTAAATCAAAATTGTCATTTTCCTGTAGTCTTCTTTCAATATCTTCTTTGGCGTTTATCAACTGAGAACGGAAGGTTGATAACTGTTCAGGTGTAAGCATAAAAACACTCCTTCCTTGTAAATGTGTTATATAAAGTATTATCTACTTTTTACCTCAAAAAATGATTGTAAAAATTAGCATAATCAAAAGATAAATAAAACAAAGCACGTATACAATGGCTGTATACGTGCTTTTAGAAAAATTATATAAAATAACTTACAACAAGACCAACAGATAACAAAAATCCGAAGATCGTATTCGTTTGTGCTGTTGCTTTCATTGCAGGCATCATTTGGATTGGTAAGGATTTACCTACAAATCCCTTAGTTGCCTTGATCGCTTTTGGCATACTAAATAGAACTAATAAAGTCCAAATAGGAGCTAATCCTGTAATGATTAAAGCTAAAACCCAAACATAGGAAGTAATGAACATTAAGGCCAAAAATAGTATTGCATTTTTTCTTCCTATTAATATTGCTAACGTTTTTCTTCCGTTTTCCTTATCACCATCTAAATCACGAATATTATTCGCAAGGAGGATAGCTCCAACAAGAATTGAAATAGGAATCGATACTAAAACACTGCTAGTTGTTACTTCACCAGTTTGGATGAAGAAAGAAATTAAAATAATGATTAAACCCATAAAAAGACCTGCCATAAGTTCACCAAAAGGTGTATAAGCAATAGGAACAGGACCACCAGTATAAAAATAACCAGCTGTCATACAAATGGTTCCAATTAATGCAATCCACCAGCTACTGTTCATACAAATATATACTCCTAGGAGTGTAGCAATACCAAATGAAGCAAAAGCAAGTTTTAGCACAGTGTCTGCCTTAATGCCATCTCTTACAATGGCACCACCAATTCCAACAGATTCGGCTGTATCTAGGCCTCGTTTGTAATCATAGTATTCATTGATCATGTTCGTTCCAATTTGAATGAGTAAACAAGCAAGTAACATAACTAAAAATAGTGGTATATCTATCGTTGTTTCATAAAGAGCAAGAGAAGTCCCTATAAAAACAGGTATAAAAGCTGCAGTTAATGTATGTGGACGTAATAACCTCCACCAAATATCCCAGTTAGATTTTCTTCCTGTGGACATATTATGCTGTGTTTGAATTTGAGGTTGCATAAGCACTCTCCTTTCCTTCAATAGAAAAAGACATACAAGCCTAGTCTAGATAATTGTTAATGAAGTGTCAATCCTTTTTGAGTATAATAAAAAGTCCATATTATACCATAGCCATCTTTATCAATAAACTCTTGGTAAAAACGTGTGTGTTGACACATAATTATGTTGAGGTGTATCTTAAAATTAGCTAATTATGACCATTTATTTTATTATACGTTGCCTTTAGAACAACGTTTTTTAAATAATGATTTTACTAACTGTGCGGAATAGACTTTTCGGGGGGATAAAAGTGGTAATCATTCAAGAAAGTATTTTAAAAGAACATCAACGTAAAAAGAATACAAGCTTAAGCCCTCTTCTGAGGAGTTATACTCAAAAAGTAGAGAATGTTGACCCCCTCACTTTCTTTACTATAGGAAATAAATATTTTCCTGGTAAACGATTTTTTTGGACAGAACCTTCAAATGAAACAATCTTAGTTGGTTTAGGATTTTCTCATACAATAGAGGTCAATCAATCATTGAACCGGTTCCAAAACATAGAAGAAGAATGGAAACGGTTATTGATCACTAATCAAAAGAACCAGAAAGAGTTCAAAATTGGAACAGGCCCAATGCTATTTGGAGGATTTTCCTTTGATCCTTATAAAAAGAAAACAAAGTTATGGAGTAACTTTTTAGATGCCAAGTTTGTCATGCCAACTTTAATGCTCACTGTTCATAAAGATGAATGCTATTTAACAACAAATTTCTTATATAATAAGGAAGAAGAAATACAGACTCGTGAACATGAGTTAAACCCAATCAAAGATGAACTACTTACAGAATACAACCTACCTAGTGAAACTTTGTTAGGACAGGATTTTAAAATGACAGAGGTAATGCCAGAAGAATGGAAACAAAGTGTTAAGGAAGTTACGAATAAGATAAAGCAGGGGCAGGTTGAAAAGGTTGTACTAGCGAGGGAAGTAAGGCTATTCTTTGATAACTCAATAGAAATCACAAATGTAATTGCCAACCTTAGAGAGCAGCAGCCACTAAGTTATACATTTGCTTTTGAGAATGGGAAAGATTGCTTCGTAGGTGCTTCTCCTGAACGTTTAGTGAAAAAAGAAAATCAAGAGGTATTGTCTACTTGTTTAGCAGGTTCAATTAAGAGAGGAACTACGCTGAAGGAAGATGATGACTACGGTAACCTCCTACTAAATGATAAGAAAAATATAATTGAGCATGAAGTAGTAGTTCATATGATAAAAGATGCCATGTCAAAGGCGTGTAATCATTTAGAGGTTCCAAGTAAACCGTCATTATATAAAATGAGGGATATACAGCACTTATATACTCCAGTAAAGGGAATTGTTAAGGAAGATGTGTCATTATTGAGTATTGTAGAGAGTTTGCATCCTACTCCGGCACTAGGTGGTTTTCCAAAAGAGGAAGCAATAAAAATGATAAGAGAGACAGAAGTGCTAGATAGAGGTTGGTATGCTGGCCCTATCGGCTGGATAGACAGTAGGGATAATGGAGAGTTCGCAGTTGCCATTCGGTCAGCCTTATTACAGGAAAATGAAGCGAGTCTTTTTGCGGGGTGTGGAATTGTTGGGGATTCTGAACCTGAAAGTGAATACAAAGAAACTGAAATTAAGTTTAAACCTATGCTCTCCGCACTAGGAGGAATTTAGCATGAATGAAAACAATGCATTAACAACCTATGTTGCATCATTTATAGACGAATTAGTTCGGGTGGGAGTGACAACAGCTGTAATTAGCCCTGGTTCACGTTCAACACCTATGGCAATCTTAATGGCTGAGCATTCTAATATGGACGTGTATGTGAACATTGACGAGCGCTCAGCCGCTTTTTTTGCTCTTGGAATAGCGAAAGAAAAGAAAACACCAGTTGCTATATTGTGTACATCAGGTACAGCTGCTGCAAACTATTATCCAGCAATCGTTGAGGCGAGTATATCTCGAGTTCCTCTTCTAGTACTAACGGCAGATCGACCACATGAGCTAAGAGATGTTGGGGCACCCCAGGCCATAGATCAAATTCATATGTACGGTAAGTATGCAAAATGGTTTGTAGAAATGGCTTTACCTGAGGACACAAATGAAATGATAAAATACGCTAGAACAATGGCAGCTAGAGCTACAGGAAAATCCTTAACAGCCCCGGCTGGTCCAGTTCACTTGAATTTTCCATTTCGCGAACCATTAATACCAAATATTGATGCTGATAGTTTATGGAATAAAGGAACATTTAATAACCCAAAACATGTAAACGTTTCAATAGGTAGACCAGTAATTGATGAAAGTCTTAAAAGTTACTTATTTGAACTTCTAAGCTCTTATGAAAAAGGAGTAATCATTTGTGGTGAGCAGGTTAGTGAGGAATTCTCCGAGTATATAACGAAAGTTGCTAGTTTATTTGGATTCCCGATTCTGGCGGACCCACTATCACAGCTTAGAAGTGGATCCCACTCTAAAGAATACATAATTGATTGTTACGATACTTTTTTGCGTAATCAGGACTTTACCAAAACCTATCAACCTGACATTATCATTCGTTTTGGAGCGATGCCTATTTCAAAGGCTCTATTACAATATGTTAAAGCCAATGAAGGCTGTAAACAAATTGTTATTGATAGTGATGGAGGATGGCGTGAACCTACATTATCTGCTTCCGAAATGGTCTATTGCGATGAAATAAAATTTTGTGAAGCGATGTTGGCATTAGGTCAAAACAAAGATATAGCGAAAACGAACTGGACGAATGATTGGATTCTTATAAATGAGATAACTATGTCGGAATTAATGTCCATCCAGAAGGAAGAAGTACTAGCAGAAGGAAAAGTAATTGTAGAGCTAAAAAGGTTACTGCCAACTAACTCAACTTTGTTTATTGGAAATAGTATGCCAATACGAGATGTGGACTCATTTTTTACAAATACAGAAAAAGCTCTTAAGATTATGGCAAATCGAGGTGCAAATGGGATCGATGGAACAATATCTACAGCACTAGGTGTTTCAGCTTCATCCTCAGATAGATTAGTTTTAGTGATTGGTGATTTAACTTTCTTCCATGATCTAAATGGTCTTCTTGCAGCCAAAAAATACTCTATACCAATAACAATTGTTTTAATAAACAATAATGGTGGAGGAATATTCTCATTTTTACCTCAAGCAAAAGAGGAAAAACATTTCGAAACATTATTTGGCACTCCTCTTGATTTGGATTTTGAACATGTTGTAAAAATGTATGGTGGAAACTTTACTAGAATAAATACTTGGGAGTCATTCGAGATGGAATTACTGTTAGCTGATGAAAAGCAAGGTATATCAGTTATCGAGGTCCCTTCGGTCAGAGAGGAAAATGTCACTATCCATCGGACATTGTGGAATCGTGTTTCCCAGGAAATATCAAATTTCATCATAAAAAGTGACAAACAATGAAAATTGTCGTAAGTGATATTACCTATTATGTTGAAATTAGGGGAAAAGGGTCATCGCTTTTATTTTTACACGGATTCACTGGAAGCTCGCAAAATTGGTTGCCGATTGTATCGATGTTTGAAGATACCTATCAATGTATACTAATAGATATACTCGGGCATGGTAGGACAGATTCACCAGCGAATTCGAAGCTATATGATATTGAAAAAGTTAGTAGGGATATTATTTCAATCCTTGATGAACTATTAATTGATAATGTTACTTTAATAGGATATTCAATGGGTGGAAGACTAGCTTTAGCGTTGGCAATAAACTATCCACAACGGATAAATAAATTAATTCTAGAGAGCAGCTCACCAGGTCTCCTGTTAGAAAGTGAAAGAAATATAAGATCTGAAAATGATCTGAAATTAGCGAATGATATTAGAAAAAATGGAATAGAGTGGTTTGTGAATTATTGGGAACAAATTCCCTTATTTGAAACTCAACATTCACTTTCAACTGAGGTAAAACAAGCCATTCGAAAACAGCGTTTAAATAATAAAACTGTTGGCTTGGTAAACAGCCTTATAGGAATGGGCACTGGAAGCCAACCTTCCTATTGGGATAGGTTAGGTTCACTTGAAATACCTGTTCTATTAATTTGCGGTGAAGTTGATCAAAAGTTTTGTGAAATAGCTAAACAGATGTCAAAAAAATTACCAAATGCTAAGGTTGAAAAAATAACAGGTGTTGGACATGCAATACATGTGGAACATCCTAAGTTTTTTGGTAAAATAGTAAGTGAGTTTTTATGATCCTTAAGGACATTAAAAATATTATACATAATAGGAGGACAAGCACATGGCATTTGAATGGGTTGCTGAACGTAAGTATGAAGACATTCTGTATGAAACATTAAACGGAATTGCTAAAATTACAATAAACCGTCCCGAAGTACGTAACGCCTTCCGTCCAAAAACGGTAATGGAATTGATTGATGCATTTGCTTATGCACGTGATGATGCTAACATTGGGGTTATCGTATTAGCAGGAGCAGGAGATGATGCATTCTGTTCTGGTGGAGATCAAAGAGTACGTGGACATGGTGGATATGTTGGTGAGGACCAAATTCCACGTTTAAACGTATTAGATTTACAACGCTTAATTCGTGTAATTCCGAAGCCGGTTGTGGCAATGGTGTCTGGTTATGCAATCGGTGGGGGTCATGTTTTACATATTGTATGTGATCTAACAATTGCGGCGGACAACGCTATTTTTGGCCAAACAGGACCGAAAGTTGGAAGCTTTGATGCTGGATACGGCTCTGGCTACTTAGCACGTATTGTTGGTCATAAAAAGGCTAGAGAAATCTGGTTCCTATGCCGTCAATATAATGCACAAGAAGCACTAGATATGGGCTTAGTAAATACAGTTGTTCCACTAGAGAAGCTTGAGGAAGAAACAGTTCAATGGTGCAAAGAGATGTTAGAGAAGAGCCCAACAGCTCTGCGCTTCTTAAAAGCAGCATTTAATGCTGATACAGATGGCTTAGCAGGAATCCAACAGTTCGCTGGTGACGCTACATTACTTTATTACACTACTGATGAAGCAAAAGAAGGTCGTGACGCCTTCAAAGAAAGACGTCAACCAGACTTTAAGCAATTCCCTAGATTTCCATAAAAACAAAGTTCAAAACAGTTTGGTACATACCAAGCTGTTTTTTATTTTTAAAAATTGGCCAGAAATCTATTAATTCTTTATACTTATTCTTAGAATGATAATCTGATCATAAGGGGAATAGAGAATGATGAACAATGTCGAAACTCCAAACTGGTTAGCCAACCGGGCATTTCTAACTCCAAATCGAGTAGCAATTAAAACAGACAAAGAATCAATTACCTTTGGAGAACTTCATACGAAAACTTTATCGTTTGCAAGACAACTGTCCGGTTTAGGAGTTTCTAATGGAGATATGGTAGCGCTATTAATGAGAAATACCATAGATACGGTCTTAGCTATTCATGCTTTAAAATATATTGGTGCAACAACAGTCCTTCTAAATACAAGACTTACAAGTCATGAACTTTTATGGCAATTAGAAGACTCAAAACCTAAAACGGTGCTAACAGAGGGATTTTTTAGTGAGAGATTTGAATCTATTAAAGATAAAATGGAATGGTCTACCTTACATACATTAGAGGAAATTAAGCAAGTCGATGAAAAAAATTTTGATTTCGTATCAACCTTTCAATTGGATTTGGTTGACACAATTATGTATACCTCAGGAACTACGGGAAAACCAAAAGGTGTCCTGCAAACCTATGGTAACCACTGGTGGAGTGCAATTGGGTCTGCTCTAAATCTAGGATTACATGAAAAAGATACCTGGTTATCATCTGTCCCACTTTTTCATATTAGTGGTTTATCTATACTAATGAGAAGTGTTATTTATGGGATTACAGTCGTTTTACATGAAACCTTTAATGCAGAAGAAGTGAATAAATCGATTTTGAAAAATAAAGTAACAATCATTTCGGTTGTAAGCACAATGCTCTCACAAATGATTGATGACCTCGGAGTAAATAAGTACCCTAGTTCTCTACGCTGTGTATTATTAGGGGGCGGACCTGCTCCTAAACCTTTACTAGAGGTTTGTAAGGACAAGTTGATACCTGTTTATCAAACGTACGGTATGACTGAGACGTCCTCTCAAATTGTCACCTTATCCCCAGAATATAGTTTAGAAAAGTTAGGTTCAGCTGGGAAACCACTATTTCCAGTTCAAATAAAAGTTGTATCAGATGGAAAAGAAGTTCTTCCAAACCAATCAGGGGAAATAGTAGTTAAAGGCCCTAATGTAACGAAGGGATATTTAAACAGAGATGATGCTACAGCTGATTCAATTCGCAATGGTTGGTTATATTCAGGAGATATTGGCTATTTAGATAGTGATGGGTTCTTATATATTCTTGATAGACGTTCAGATTTGATTGTATCGGGAGGAGAAAATGTTTATCCAGCTGAAATTGAGTCAGTCCTGCTATCTCATCCATTTATAAAAGAAGCAGGAGTAACGGGAATCAACGATTCAATCTGGGGACAAGTACCGTGTGCGTTTATAAATCTTGAAAATCAAACTAGTCTTACTGGGGAAGAGGTACAAGCTTTTTGTCAAGAAAGACTTGCTAAATATAAAGTACCCAAGCAGGTTTTCTTTGTGAAAGAGCTCCCTCGGAATGCATCAAATAAACTAATGAGAAAAAGACTAGTAGATTTGATCAAATAAGGGTGGCGTTTATTTATGAAAGTTAAAAAAGTAACTCTTCATTTAGTTGGAATGAAATTGGTATCCCCATTCAAATCTAGCTTAGAGGTCGTATCATCAAGAGAAAGTATTTTAGTGGAAGTTCAGGATGATGATGGAATAATAGGATGGGGAGAGGTAGTTGCTTTTTCTTCACCATGGTATACGGAAGAAACAATTAAAACATGTTGGCATGTTATCGAAGATTTTTTAATACCTAAGTTACTTAAAACTGAAATATCACATCCAGATGAGTTAGAATACCTTTTTCAGGGAATAAAACGAAATCATATGGCAAAAGCAGGTGTAGAATTGGCAATCTGGGACTTATATGCCAAGAATCATAGCCAGCCACTAGCTTCAGTCCTAGGTGGAACACGCAAGAAAATAGAAGCTGGCGTAGTAATTGGTATAGAATCAATAGAGTCCATGCTTAATAAGATTGCAATCTATGTAGATGAGGGCTACAAGCGTTTCAAGATAAAGATTGAACCAGGCAAAGATGTTGAAATTGTAAATACGATTCGACAACACTTCCCACATCTGCCATTGATGGCAGATGCAAACTCGGCCTATACTCTTGATGATATTAATAAACTAAGAGAATTAGATCACTACAATTTAATGATGATTGAGCAGCCCTTAGGCTCTGACGATATTTTTGACCATTCAAAACTACAAAAAGAGCTAAATACACCAATATGCTTAGATGAAAGTATTGTTTCATTTGAGAATGCAAGAAAAGCAATTGAGTTAGGAAGTTGCAAAATAATTAATATTAAGGCAGGGCGAGTTGGGGGTCTTCAAGAAGCTAAAAAAATTCATGATTTATGTATGAGACACAATATTCCTGTATGGTGTGGGGGAATGCTCGAAACAGGGATTTCAAGAGCACATAATATTGCATTAGCTTCCTTACCCAATTTTACAATCCCAGGAGATATTTCTGCGTCTTCAAGGTATTGGGAGAGGGATATTATTACACCGGAAGTTAGTATTAAAGAGGGTTTAATTGAGGTTCCCACAGACCCGGGGATTGGATTTGAAATTAATCGAGAAATGATTAGTAAACATTTGATGCATAGTAGAATATATTGTTAAGGCTAACGGGTTATCGTTAGCCTATTTTAATACAGTGGAACGGGGCTTTTCTGCGCATTTCGGATTGTCCAGCTCCGAAAGCCCAGCGGCTAGTGGTCTTCGCCTCTCTTCCTTACGATAAGTCAACATCGGATCGCTAACGCTCTCCGTGTTTCCCTTATCTCATGCAGAGCGGCTCAGCCCATACGTCGCTGAGCGGGCTTTCTGCGCATTTCGGATTGTCCAGCTCCGAAAGCCCAGCGCCTAGTGGTCTTCGCCTCTCTTCCTTACGATAAGTCAACATCGGATCGCTAACGCTCTCCGTGTTTCCTTTATCTCATGCAGAGCGGCTCAGCCCATACGTCGCTGAGCGGGCTTTCTGCGCATTTCGTGATTTGTCGAAATAATTAATTTGACAAAAGGGACAATGGACATTATATTTTGCATAAGGGAAACTTTTTAAGTAATAGCCAATTTTTCATCAGCAATTTTTTTTATTTAAAAGTTGCACAAGGTAAACATTTATAGCTTAAACTAAATAGTCATATCGAAATCTTTATTGTATGATAAAAAATAATTTAAAATTAGGAATAACGGGAGTGGGTTTAAAATGACCGAAAATTTATTACTTGCTTTTGGCCTCACATTGATGGCTGGTCTTGCAACAGGAATTGGAAGTCTATTGGCTTTATTAACATCAAAAACAAATACTAAATTTTTATCGGTTGCTTTAGGGTTTTCGGCCGGAGTTATGATTTATGTTTCAATGGTTGAGATCTTTGTTAAAGCAAATGAGTCACTTTCTAGTGCAGTTGGAGATGAATTGGGCGGATGGTTAACAGCTGCAGGTTTTTTTGGAGGGATGATTTTAATTGCATTAATTGATAAATTTATTCCTAAACAAGGAAATCCGCATGAGCTGAAAAAAGTAGAGGATATGAACCAGGGAAAAGCAACAGGTAGCCAGGATCCAGCGTTACTAAAAATCGGAACCTTCACTGCACTAGCTATTGCAATTCATAATTTTCCAGAAGGAATTGCAACGTTCACATCTGCTCTTCAAGATCCAGCACTGGGTGTGGCAATTGCTATTGCTGTAGCTATTCATAACATTCCTGAGGGAATAGCAGTATCAGTGCCCATCTATTTTGCAACAGGAGATAAAAAGAAGGCATTCAAGTTGTCATTCTTATCAGGTTTATCAGAGCCATTAGGTGCAGTTGCAGCCTACTTATTCTTAATGCCTTACATGAGCGATACTATGTTCGGAATTATCTTCGCAGGTGTTGCTGGAATTATGGTATTTATCTCCTTGGATGAATTATTACCGGCTGCAAAGAGGTATGATGAAGCGCACCTTTCAATCTATGGACTTATTGCTGGAATGGCCGTTATGGCACTTAGTTTATTATTAATTTAAAATAGTGTTAGTTGAGAGGCTGCTTTCGCAGGCTCTCTTTTTTATTCCTAAAAATCAGAATCCATTAACCCCAATTCTAATGCCCGTTTTGCAATAATGTGGTCGACATCCTTTGGTAAATCCTCTAGAGAACCAAATTCATATTCCCATAAATTTGTAAATGAATCTACACAAATAGGAAATGTCATTTGATTAGTTGAACTAATCTCATCTTTAAAGGCAGAAAGTAAGCTATTTTTATCAGACATTTAGTAATGCTCACCTCAATGTAAAGTAATTTTCAATTCATCAATATCTTTGCCTTCCAACAAAAATAGATAACTGCCAAGAATTAACTATTTTATTGAGAATTA
Organism: Cytobacillus luteolus; assembly: GCF_017873715.1. Classification (NCBI taxonomy): domain Bacteria; kingdom Bacillati; phylum Bacillota; class Bacilli; order Caryophanales; family Bacillaceae; genus Litchfieldia; species Litchfieldia luteola. Next base: position 490,772 of record NZ_JAGGKM010000004.1, on the reverse strand, counting down.
ATTTCAATTATTATTGACATAGATAATCATTCTCAATTAAAATAAGAATAACAATAAAGAAGTAATAATGTATTAATTAGGAGGGATCGTTAGAAATGATGTCTTTATTAGTAGTCGGAGCTGATCATCTTGGCAATATTACGGATAAATTAAGGGAGTCAGGGTTTCATGAGGTTATTCACCTGGATGGTAGAAAGGTGAATATGGTAAAAAGAGAAATACCTGATGATATAGATATGATATTTGTAATGACCGATTATATAAACCATAATTTGGCGAAGGTTGTAAAACAAAGAGCTAGAGAACAAGCTAAACCTATTTATTTTGTGAAAAGATCTTGGAGCTCCATACATAAGGTTATAGAGGAGAATAAGTTATCAGCCTTAATCACTTAACTATTATTTAGTTATAATTTAATGAAACGTTGCATAAATCGATACTATGTATTAATTGTTACCAAAAGGTTTCTCTTAAGCGGGTGGATAACGAGTGTGTAAACGAAGGGAGGAAAAACTTTGTTTCATGTTGTATCTAATCGTGAAGGTCTTTTACTAAATTGTTCATTTTACGGAACTCGCAAAGAGAACTTGGTCGCAAAAGAACAATATTTATGCTACGGTGACAGTTTTGAAATTGGGCAGGATTGTAAATACATTAAAGGTGTTGGCTGGTTTTTGCTAATAGTGGTAAATGGCCAAGAGGAAATGTTTGTGCAGTTAGAATCAATTGAAAAAGCGTTAAGTGAAAATGCTGTTGTAACAATTGTAGAACTCCAAATTGAGATTAGTCTGTTGAAGTTTAAGCTTGATCATGTGTTAAAGAAGCGCATGGAGCAAGAGTTCTATGAAATTGCGACAAAATATAATGGGATTAAACAGCTTAATGAACTAACATTAGTAAAAATGGGAAATACCTCGATAAATTTAAAATAGCCCTTTAACATAGAATGTTAAAGAGCTATTTGTTGTTATTTTAATGGATTATTTAGTCTAAAATAACTAGCCTACATATAAGAATTAAAGTATTGTAGCCAACCAAAAGTAAAAAGGAATTCCAAATATTAAATTAAACGGTAATGTTAGGCCAAGGGAAGAACCTAAATATAGTCCGGAATTTGCTTTGGGTATGGCTTGGCTAATGGCAGCAGGTGCAGCAATATAAGATGAACTTGCAGTTAGTATTCCTAGCATAAAAGAGCCACCAATGGACATGCCTATGATATTACCTACAAGTACCCCAATTGTACCACCTACTATTGGAAGGATAAATGCAAATAAAAACGAATGAAATTTGTACCCTTTTAATTCTTTAATTTGCTGTGTCGCAATCATCCCCATATGCAATAAGAAGATACATAACACCCCATAGAACAGGTCCCCAAACAATGGTTTTATCTTTTGTATTCCATCCTCACTAGCTACTAACCCAATGAAAATTCCACCTAGTAAAAGAAAAATACTCTTTCCGAAGAAAGCCTCTTTGAATGCATGTCCTAGTCCACTAGAAACAGTTTGGGGTTGATCTTTTTCTTTGTTAAAAAGCTTATATAAAATAATTGCTCCAATAATTGCAGGGCCCTCCATGATTACTAAGATGGCAGAAATATAGCTTTCATAAGCTACTCCCATCTTTTCGAGAAAACCAATTCCAGCAACGAATGTAACTGCACTAACAGAACCATAATGAGCAGCAATAGATAATGCATTTGTAGTGTCAAATCTAAATAGTTTCTTTAGCACAAGGTAAGCAAAGAAAAGCATGAAAATGCTTAATAATAAGGCTGCTACAACAGCTGGTAGCATAGTGAAAAAAGAAACATTTTTAAGTTCCGTACCACCTTTTATACCAATCGTGAATAAGATAATCATTGTATACCCTGTGTAGAATGCTTCGGGTACCTTTAAATCAGAATTGACAATAACAGCTATGATGCCCATAAGGAAAAATAGTACCATTGGTGATAGTAAGTTGGTATGTACAATTTCTAAGATAAGTTCCATAGTATTTACCTCATTACAAATATTTAGTATTTAAAGATAATTATAAACGTTTATTCCAGGTTGTACATTAAAAACTTATTCTTTAAGTTTGTGAATCAGTTTCGAATTATGTATTATTTGATAGGAGAGAATGATTGAAAGAAAACATTCACATAAAGTTCACAAGGAATTTCTTGTACTATAAGGTAAATTTGTATAGAGGTGATAAAGGTGAGAAAGCTAGGACTAATATTATTAGGATTTTTCGTATTGCTAATGATAGGTTGTAATAACCAAGAAGAACAAAATGAGGAAGTACAGTTTATTGAGGTAGATATACAGGTACCTGATAAAATAGAGCCAAATGAAAGTGTTGAACTAGGTGCCTTAGTTACACTTGGTGATGAAAAAGTAGAAGACGCACAAGAAGTTAAATTTGAGATTTGGGAACAAGGTCAGGAAACTGAGCATGAAATGATTCCAGGTAAGCATGCTGGGGATGGATTATATATGATTACTAAATCATTTGGAAAAGACGGTGTTTATTACGTTGTTGCACACGTTACTGCAAGGGATATGCATAATATGCCAAGAAAAGAAGTGATAGTTGGTGACGCTAAAGCTCAAACAGAAGAAACTGTGGAGCAAGAAGAACAAAATCACGGAAGTGAGGATCATCATAACCATGGACACCACCATGCACATGGTACTTTAATAATTGACTTCCAGAAAGAAGATACTATCACATTAGAGCAACCAACCGATTTGAAAGTCATAATAACCAACGAAGATCAGCCACTCACAGGAGCGAATGTAAGGTTTGAGATATGGAAACAGGATGAAAGTAAACATGAATTTATTCCAGCAGAAGAAGGCAATGCTGGGGAGTATAGCTTTTCACATGTGTTTCCGAAAGCGGGTATATATAGCATAATCATACATGTTGAAAAGGGATCGTTACACGAACATATTGAGAAAACTGTAGAGGTTACTAAATAAGGTTAGGAAAATGAGTTCTAGAGATTTATAGAAAATGGTGTGAGGATATTACTTCCTGACACCATTTATTTTTTCTCGGGGACATTATCTATTCCACCTGGATGAAATGGGTGACATTTAGATATACGCTTGATTGTGAGCCATCCACCTTTAATTGCCCCAAATCTTTTGACTGCTTCAAGTCCATAATGAGAACAAGTTGGATAAAATCTACATGTTGGTGGTTTGAGTGGTGAAATGACTCTTTGATAAAACCGAATAATACCTATAAATATTGTTTTTAACAAGATTAACTCATCCCTTCATATTTTTATATTACTTAACTATACTATACTATGAGTTATGTACTTGGAAAAATTTTAGTAATTTAATTCGGTTTAAATAGATGAAATTTATCGGAATTAACGTTATGATAGGATTATGTATATAAAAAAGGAGTGCAAAAAATATGCCATCTGTAGAAAGTTTTGAGCTAGATCATGATGCAGTAAGAGCACCATATGTTAGACACTGTGGTGTACACAAAGTAGGTAGTGACGGTGTTGTAAATAAATTTGATATTCGTTTCTGTCAGCCTAATAAACAGGCGATGAAACCTGATGCAATTCATACGTTAGAGCATTTGCTTGCTTTTAATATCAGAAAGCATTCAGAGAAATATGATCATTTTGATATTATTGATATCTCACCAATGGGCTGTCAAACGGGCTATTATCTAGTAGTTAGTGGAGAACCAACTGTAGCAGAAATCATTGATTTATTAGAAGATACAATGAAGGAAGCAGTTGAAATTACTGAGATTCCAGCAGCAAATGAAAAGCAATGTGGTCAAGCAAAGTTACATGACCTTGATGGAGCCATTCGTTTAATGCGCTTTTGGTTAGAGCAATCAAAAGAAGATTTACACAAAGTTTTTGGATAAAAAGAAAGAAGAGTGCTTGAAATTACTCAAGTGCTCTTTTTGATAGTTTATTTGTGAAATTGTTCACATAAATGTCAACATACATATGAGTAAAAACAAAGAATAATGGTAAAATAAAGATGTAGAGAAGAATATTGAATCTCTACAAAGGAGCTAACAGTTTAAGAGGCTCAACCATCGGTGTTCGTTCCAAATTAAACGAACAAAGTAAGATTTCATTAAAGGATTCATTCGGTGGAAAAAGAAATTCTTGTCTACTAAGGACTTAATCGGAAGAAATGCTTAGGATTGAAGATCCCTACGTTCACAAGAAGGAATTTTAACACCCAAAGGCCATTAACTTACTAACAAAAATGGTCGGAATCTAAGCGCGTGGTTGAGAGAAGTATGAATCAATTCAGTTAGGTCGTTTGTTTTAGTAAAGAAGGTTTACGGAACAAACACACTCAGCATTAATAGTATTATCCTGAGCTGATGCATGGTTGGGTCTCTTAAGCTGTTAAAGTCTTGGTCAAAAATAGAAAAACGAGTCAGGATTCGCGATGGATTCTGACTCGTTTTTGTCAAAAGCAGTAAATGAGTCCGAAAAACGCCTGGATTCGGACTAGTTTCAATCAAAGCCAGCAAACAAGTCCGAAAAACCCCCGAATTCGGACTAGTAATTCCACATAAAAAATCCTCCTACAAAATGCAGGAGGATTTTCTTATATTTAACGGTTTTCCGTTTTAATATGGCGTTCTTCAATTTTTTCAATTATTTTATCGATATGGCGAGTATCTTTCATAATGTCTTGTTTATTTTTATCGATAAGTCTCTTGATTGAAAATTGAGCTGTGCTACGTTTCCTCATTGAAAATCCTTCTTTCTGGTTTTTACTTAATCTTACGATACTAAGCATACACCTAACTTTTAAATTTGTAAATATTTTGAAGGTAGTAAGAGTTGTAAATTTTTTGTAAATTGTTATCATTACTTACATTATATAGATTCCAAACAAACAAAGATGTGAGGTTAATCACAGGCCCTATCAAGAGTTTCTTACACAAAAACACACAGTGAAAAATCTACTGTGTGTTTTTGTTTTACCATTTAGGAGGTTGTCGGTGTTTAGTGAACTGCTCAAACGTATATGCAATTTTTAATAAAGTTGATTCACTAAAAGCTGCTCCAGTAAAGGTGATACCAACAGGTTCTCCCTCTTTTGTATAGCCTGCAGGTACTGTTATAGACGGATAGCCCGCTTTAGCTGGGATTGCAGCTCCATAATTATTAGGGAATACAATTGCATCTAAGGAATGCTCGGCAAGAGTAAAATCAATACCCTGTTTTGTAGAATGATAACGGTCAAACTCTAGTGCATCAATATACTCGCTTTCTTTTAAAGTGCCACTTGTGTTTTGGCTTTCCACTAATAGTTTCTGTCCATATTTTAATGTATCTTCTTTGTGCTCTCTATTAAAACGTATAATATCTTCTAATGACCGTATAGTCATAGAAGGATGTAGCCCATTTAAATATCCGTTTAAATCTGATTTAAATTCATAGGTTAACACATCATATGACCATTTGGCTTGGGTCGATGGAATGGAAACTCCATCAATAACATTCATCCCGAGTTCTTGTAACTTTTCAATTGCATTGTTTAAAATTTCACGTTTTTCTTCACTTAAATATTCAAAATAAATCTCCCTTGCAATTCCAACTTTAAAAGAGGAATGCTCAATGTTATTGAAAACTGAAGCATAGTCAATTGCATCGCCAGTTACAATCGATTTAGTGATTGGATCACTATCGTCTTTACCAACTAAGGAAGTTAAAAGGTAAGCTGCATCTTTAACAGTTCTCGCCATTGGTCCTGCTGTATCTTGGCTATGGGCAATCGGAATAATACCGGAGCGACTTATTAATCCAAGGGTTGGCTTGATACCTACTAATGAATTTTGACTAGCTGGGCTAAGAATGGATCCTGAAGTTTCTGTACCTACTGCAACCGTAGCAAAATTTGCAGCTATCGCGGCACCAGAACCTGAGCTTGATCCACCTACGTCGAAGTGATTAGGACCGTATGGATTAAGAACCTGTCCACCTCTAGAACTATATCCACTAGGCATACCTATAGTCATAAAATTAGCCCATTCAGTCATATTTGTTTTTCCTAGTATGACAGCACCTGCTTTTCGTAGTTGAGCAGCCACAAAAGAATCTTTTAGTGCAATTGAATGTTGTAATGCAAGTGAGCCTGCTGATGTATGCATCTTATCTGAGGTATCGATATTATCTTTGATGAGGACAGGAATTCCATGTAATGGACCACGTGCGCCTTTAATCTTTCGTTCAGCGTCGAGTGCTGCGGCGATATGAATTGCTTCAGGGTTCACTTCTAGAATAGAGTTAATCTTATGATCGTATTCGGCGATTTTCTTTAAATATAAGACAACTAACTCTTGTGAGGTTAATTCACCCGACTCCATTTTACTTTGAATATCATCAATTGTTGCTTCGTTGAGCCATGATTCATAAAGTTCCTTTAATTTTGGATCTTGCAAAATTATTCCTCCTTCTGGTTATCTTTTTCTTTTTTTGTAATGGATTGTTGGTCAGGCTCATCAATTGTATGTTTGAAGCCATAAGCCTTTGAGGTGGTTATTAGAGCTAAAATGAGAACAATGAAGACGATAATAATTGATATGATTAAAACAGTATACAAGGTGCTTCCTCCATAATTTTTTAGTTTTGTCTTATTTTATCATGAGTATCTCGAAATTTTTAGAGAATTGTCACTGTTCTTTTACATATTTGACACAAATCTTTATGTTTCAATACCTTTTAAAGGGGTATCTTAAACTTAAGGAGGCGATAAATATGTCAAAACAATTAACTGAAATTGTTAATAAACAAATTGCTAACTGGAGTGTTCTTTACATTAAGCTACATAATTATCACTGGTTTGTTAAGGGGCCTGCATTTTTCACATTGCACGATAAATTTGAAGAGCTCTATACTGAAGCTGCCGTTCATATTGATGAATTAGCAGAAAGACTACTTGCATTGGAAGGACAACCTGTTGCTACAATGAAAGAAATTTTAGAGACGTCTACTGTTAAGGAAGCAATAGGTAATGAATCAGCTGATCAGATGGTTCAAGTTATTACTGATGATTTTAACATCATGACTTCTGAACTAAAGGAAGGGATGAGTGTGGCTGATGAAGTTGATGATGAAACCACTGGAGATATGTTGCTGGCCATTCATCAGAGCTTAGAGAAACATGTATGGATGTTAAAATCCTTCCTAGGAAAGTAATTTTTATCTCCCTCTATTAGTAGAGGGAGATTTTTTATTTTGTAATGATATCTTAGCTTTCCATCTACTTTCATAGAAAGATTTCAGTTTTTTTACTATAATTATAGTTAAGTTATATAAGAAGGGGAGGATTATATGGAATTAAGTAGCATAATGGCAAACAACGTGGCTGAACTAAAGCGCACACTTAGTACAAATCTACTAAAAAGCCAGATGGCAACTCAAACAGCACATGCAACAGTTATGCTGAATGATTTTATGAACGCACAAGCCCCAACAAATCAAGCCCCGCATCCTACTCTAGGAAACAGAATTGATTTGAAAGGATAATTACGAGGCGAATTATTAGAGGTGAAATAGATGATAGATTTAAGAAGTGATACAGTTACTAAGCCTACGGAAGAGATGAGGAAGGCTGCTTATCAAGCTAAGGTGGGGGATGATGTTTATAACGAAGACCCTACAGTAAGAAGGCTTGAAGAATTAGCGGCCCAGATGTTAGGTAAAGAAGATGCTCTATTTGTAACGAGTGGGACGCAAGGTAATCAAATTGCCGTACTTACACATTGTGTACCAGGAAATGAAATTTTGTTAGAGGAAGATTCACATATTTTTTATTATGAAGGTGGAGCTGTCTCTGCTTTCGCGGGTGTACAAACTAGAACGATTAAGGGTCACAGAGGGGCCATGGATCCTACATTGGTTGAAGTAGCTATTAGGGGGGAAGATATTCACGTCCCGGAAACAGGCCTAATTTGTCTTGAAAATACGCATAACCGAGCGGGTGGTGCGATTGTTCCTATTGATAACATGGAATCCATCTACAACGTTGCTTCTAAATATAATGTCCCAGTTCATTTAGATGGTGCAAGGTTATTTAATGCAGCAGTAGCTTTAAATAAACCGTTGACTGATTTCACAAAGTTTACAACTACTGTTCAAGTCTGTTTATCAAAGGGACTTGGGGCACCAGTAGGGTCAATTATTGCTGGTGATGAACAATTTATAAAAAAAGCTAGAAAGTGGAGAAAGAGACTGGGTGGAGGTCTGCGTCAGGTGGGTCTAATTGCTGCACCTGCAATGGTAGCGTTAACACAAATGGTAGAGCGACTCTCAGTTGATCATGACAATGCAAAGAGGCTTGCAGCTGGGATAGGCTCAATCAAAGGATTAGAGGTTATCAATGAAGTTGATACGAATATTGTATTAATTGATGTTGCTAAAAAAGGTTTAACGGCTGAGGAGTATATCCGCTTATTAAAGGAGCAAGGTATACTAGCTGTTTCTTTTGGACCTACTATTATTAGGATGACAACACACTATGATGTTAGCACTGAACAAATAGATCAAGCACTAGCAATATTACAGAAATAAAAAAAATACCAGAAAGAGTCGTTCTCTTTCTGGTATTTTAAGTTTAATGTAAATTTCTAACACCATCGTTTGGTACCGCTTTAGTATCCCCAAATTCCTCACGAGCCATTTTTGCTTTTAACTTTTCAATCATATAAAAACCAACTAAGTTATAAAGCTCCTGGTCACTTAGTTCCTCAATTAGTGTAATCATATCATCTCTATTTAATTGTTCTAGTACTGAGAAAGCTAAAATGTCTGCATCCTCTTCATCGCCCGATAGCTTGTGACGATACATCTCGTATAATTCATCAATAAATTTCATCCGACTAGCCTCCTCTTAGAAAACTCTATGTTACCAACTAGTATATCGTATAGAAATGAAAAAATGCTTTTATCCAATAAGTAATTTTCTTTTTTCTAGTATAAATGACTTTTCAGAAACTCTCCACTAATATGGTAATAACCCTAGCTAATTTAGTTGCAACTTGTTACATACATAATTTGGCTCATTTTTGAAAAGCTAATGAAAAGAATCAACTTAGGGGTGAGAGTTCGTGGATCAAACTAAAAAAACATATTATGTTTCAATCGCCAATGGAGAAATTTCACAGCTTAGTACAGCTTCTCCTTGGGACTTCAAAATTGAAGCTACAGATGAAGAAATTATCCAGTTAAGGGAGTATTTTGAACAAAACTATTCTTCAGATTGGCAAGGCTTTTTACGAGCGCATGTTCCATACATTGAGTACCATTATGATCCTACAAATGATGCTATTGATGCAACGATGCAAAAAATATATAAAATGATGTATGAACTAGGTGATCAAGATGCAAAGGAGCTTATTAAGTCACAGAATTTAATAAGTGAAATTAGTAACAAGGAACATTAAAAAGAGTTGTTCGTATACCATTTGATTTTTATATGGTACCATATAAGAAATACCAAGTAATGGAGAAAAGGTTATATGATTGTTTTTCAGGATATGTACTTAAACGAAGTTAATTTATCCTTCACTAACAACCCTTTCTCGATGAATCCTAGGCATGTTTGGGTGATTTGCAGGCATAATGATCAGTGGCTGTTAACAGACCACAGTGAGCGAGGACTTGAATTCCCAGGAGGAAAGATTGAGAACGGTGAAACGCCAGAGCAAGCTGCAGTTCGTGAAGTAATGGAGGAAACGGGTGGAATCGTTTCAGATTTAAACTATATCGGGCAATATAAAGTTATCGGAAAAGGAAAAACGATAATAAAAAATATATATTTTGCAAAGGTTAGTAAGCTTGTAGAGAAGGATGATTACTTAGAAACAAAAGGCCCAGTATTACTAAATAATCTGCCGAAGAACCTTTCTACAAATTCCATGTATAGTTTTATCATGAAAGATGATGTTCTTCAGCATAGCATTGAGTATATCTTAAAGAAAGCTCTCTAATTATCTTAGAGAGCTTTCTATTGTTTAGAGTCCTTTATAAGCTTTCTTTCAAGCAACTCTACACCCTGATACATTAATGTAGCAAATACTGCAATGACTAAAAGACTTAGGAGAACCAGAGTGAAGTTGAACACTTGGAATCCGTATATAATCATATAGCCTAACCCTTTTGCCGAAACAAGAAATTCGCCAACAATTACCCCAACCCAAGATAAACCGACATTTACTTTCAGGGTAGAGATAATGGTAGGAAAAGAAGCGGGAAGAATTGCTTCCTTAAAGCATTGACTCCGGCTAGCGCCAAATGTGTTTAATACCTTTATATAGTTAGGGTCTACTTCCCTAAATGAGGTGTAAACAACGATTGTGGTGATAATAACAGAAATGATCGCACCCATTGCAATGATTGAAACAAATCCTGGACCAAGTGCTACTATTAAAATAGGTCCTAGAGCAACCTTAGGCATTGCATTCAATATGACGAGATAAGGGTCTAGAATTCTTGAGAGGCGTTCTGACCACCATAGAATAGCTGCCAAAATTGTCCCTAATAGTGTTCCAATAATGAATCCTAATACCGTTTCAAATAAAGTAACACTTAAATTAGAGAGTAAAGATCCATCAGATAACTTTGTGATAAAGAGTGCCCATATTTTTGATGGAGAGCTAAAAATTAAAGGGTCAATCCATGTTTTTTTACTGGCGATTTCCCAACCTGAGAAAAAGACTAGAAATATAAGGATTTGGTAAAATAGAACAATCCTTTTTTCTTTTTTTATTTCTTTTAAATATTGTTCATGGAGGAGACGAATGCTACTGTTTTGTTTCAAGATCATCTAACTCCTTCCATATTTGTTGAAAGATTGTTGAGTACATTGAATGCTGACGCGCTTCAAATGGAGTTATTTTTTTTAGTTCTTCTGGAATGGTAAAGGTTTCTGCGATTCTACCCGGGTTTGCTGAGAGTAGAAATATACGATCACTCATTGCAATCGCTTCACCTATATCATGAGTAACGAGTAATGCAGTTTTGCTATATTCCTTTAATGTTTTTACCATTAGATTTTCTAGCTTCAGTTTGGTTTGATAATCTAAAGCTGAGAATGGTTCATCGAGTAGTAAAATCTTTGGGTTCGTTGCTAACGTCCTTACTAACGAGGCTCTTTGTCTCATCCCACCGGAAAGCTGTTTTGGGTAAGACTTTTCAACTCCTTGTAAGCCCATCTCTTTTAATATATCAAGCGTTTTTTCCTTATTTTCACTAGAATACTTCTTCATGGTTCGTAGTCCGACAAAAACATTTTCTTCTATTGTTTTCCAGGGGAAAAGGTAATCCTGCTGCAGCATATACCCAATTGAAGGTCCTTCTTTATTAGGCGGATTTCCATCTATCAAAATTTGACCTTCTGTTGGTTTTAGTAAACCAGCGATAATCGATAATAAGGTTGTTTTTCCACAGCCACTAGGGCCGAGAAAGGAGACAAACTCCCCTTCCTCTATCGTTAAAGAGATATCTTCAAGTGCTGTTTTTGCGGAATCTCTAGTAAAGTAGGTATGCTGAATTCTATCTACTTTGAGAAAAGTCACGAGTCATCACTCCTATTCTGAAATGATCTTTTCGGCAATAGATGTGTTAACTAATGTGCTGTATTCAATACGTGCTGGTAGCTCACCAGCTTCATCCATAATGTTTTGAAGATTATCCCATTCTTCTTCGTCTAATATTGGGTCAGTGGCGTATGAGCCTTGGCTTCTGTAACGGTCAACAACCATTTCAATTGTTTCAAGTGGTGTGTCCTCAAAATAGGATTGAATGGATTCGGCTACTTCTTTAGCACTATGTGTTTGAACCCATTGTTGAGCTTTGTAGATAGCACGAGTGAACTTATCTACTGCTTCTTTATTACCGTCAAGGTAGCTTTGTTTCGCCATAAATGTTGTATATGGTACATGACCTGACTCTTTCCCAAATGAGGCAACAATGAAGCCTTTTCCTTCTTGTTCAAAGATACTTGCTTGTGGTTCAAACAATTGAACAAAATCACCAGTTCCGGAAGCGAAGGCAGAAGCAATATTGGCAAAATCCACGTTTTGGATTAGTTCTAAGTCATTATGTGGATCGATCCCATTCTTTTTAAGTACAAATTCACCAACCATTTGTGGCATGCCACCTTTACGTTGACCTAAAAATGTACTACCTTTTAATTGATCCCAACTGAAATCTTCCATTTTTTCACGAGCAACTAAGAAAGTGCCATCTGTTTGAGTGAGTTGTGCAAAATTAATAACCGGATCACTGGACCCTTGAGCTTGAACATAAATGGATGTCTCAGAACCTACTAGGGCAATGTCTGCTCCATCTGATAAAACGGCAGTCATCGTTTTATCACCGCCCCATGTAGTTGTAAGTTCAACATTTAAGCCCTCTTCCTCAAAAAAGCCTTCAGACAGTGCTACATACTGAGGAGCATAAAAAATAGAACGGGTAACTTCCGCAACACGGATTGTTTCTGTTTTGTCATTATTACAAGCTACTAGTGGAATAATAAGAAGAAACGTCAAAAATAATGATACATAACGCATGAAATTTACCTCCTAGACGTGTCAAGACGTCAAAATATTAGTTATTACTTACGTTACATTATGAATTGTGACAAAAATGTGTGAATGCCTAGAAGGATTTAATTAGAAAGGGGATGAATGAATGGTTGACGGCAGTATTATAGATAGACAAAGATATCCTTCACCTAATCCTAGAATCGAACTGTATCTCATTACCTATTACTGTAAGGGGCTGCGTGTAAAAGGATATTTAGCTTATCCTAAAGAAGAAGGCTGTTATGATGGTTTTCTCTATTTACGCGGTGGGATAAAGAATGTTGGAAAAGTACGAATAGGTCGTATTATCCAGTTTGCTTCTGAAGGTTTTGTAGTAATGGCTCCTTTCTATCGCGGTAATCAAGGTGGAGAAGGAAATGAGGATTTTGCTGGTGATGATAGATATGATGCTCTAGCTAGCTATAAAGTCTTGGAACAGCATCCGAAAGTGAATCCTAACCGTATTCATGCCTTTGGATTTTCACGTGGGGGTGTAATGGCACTCCTGACAGGAATTTATGAAACGAATATTTGCTCAATCGTCTCATGGGGAGGAGTGTCAGATATGTCACTTACGTATGTAGAAAGGAAAGACTTGCGTAGAATGATGAAGAGGGTTATTGGTGGTACACCAACCAAATATCCGGAACGATATCGTTATCGCACCCCACTTTATGAATTGGAAAAAATAGAGGCACCAGTCTTAATTATTCATGGTGAAAAGGACAAAAACGTATCAGTTGAGCATTCATATCGTCTAGAAAAACGATTAAAGGAATTAGGTAAAAGTGTAACGAGCAGATATTTTAAACAATTTACTCATTATTTTCCGCCAGCTGAAAATCGAGAAACGGTAAAATTTGTAACAGAATGGATGAAAAATCAGTAGCCGATTATGATACTATGAAGAGGGACCAACTTACAAAAAAGGGGAGACAAGCTTATGGGCATGCCTTTTGAATTTAATACAATGATTGTAACGAAAGGAAGAGAAACAAGGGTAGCAGAAAATATCTTTACTTTGGTGAAAGAGGGGTATCGATTATACCCAATTGATATTCCGATAGAGGTTAGAAGAACAATCGAAAGTGACTCTAGCGGTGAGGCACTTATCAAAAAGGTCGAATTAGCAAACAATACAACAACGATTACATACGAACTGATTGCCCTAAATTCTACGAACTAATCTAAAAGGAAAATGAGGCTGGGACATAACATAAGTGTTTAATTACAATTCCGAACAAAGTAATAGCCTAGCGGATGAAATATACGTAGACTCCTGCGGGATGAAAAGCAACGGCTAGACCCCGCAGTGCTTAGCACGAGGAGTGGGTTTTTTCACGCCAGTGAAAATAACCTTCTTACCCGCGGAAACCGAAGTATATTTCAGGAGCGGTGTAACTACCCCTACAACCATTGTTCGGTTTCTATATAGTTAAACTACTTTTGTCTCAGCCTATTTTTTATAGCTTTTTATAGCCATGCTTAATCTTGATACACCTTCTTCAATTTTCTCTACTGCTAATCCTCCATACCCCAAAACAATTTTATGATTGTGTAAGCCTTTAATGATTGAGTAGTACTCTACCGGATATATTTGTATCGAGTATTTTTTAATCCAATCCAATAATTCTCCATTAAAATCTACTGAGGGAATTTCTACTACCAAATGCATGCCAGCAGCATGCCCTAATATACGTGAATCAGGGAAATGATTCTTTAGGCTAGATACTAGTGCTTCACGTCTTTGTTTATATATTCTTTTCATTTTTCTGATATGCCGATCTAAGAAACCTTCTTTTATAAAACGAGTCAGCATTAATTGTTCTAATGAGGGATGGTGTCGATCTGTATACCATTTTAACTTCTTACACTCTTCAATCAGTGGTTCTGGAAGAACTACATATCCAATTCTAAGAGCCGGAGAGAGAATTTTACTAAATGTTCCTACATAAAGTACTCTCTCAGGGTCAAGTCCTTGCACTGAGTGGACAGGTGTACCTTCATAAGTAAATTCGCTATCATAATCATCCTCAACGATATAACAGTTAAACTTACGGGCGTACTCAATTAATTGTATTCTTCGTTGAATTGTCAATGTTCCGCCAAGCGGAAATTGGTGAGAAGGAAGGATAAAAATAAAACTTGGCGGTGTGTCTTCTGAAAGGAATTCTGGTTGGATTCCCTTATCGTCAACTGGAACAGGTATGATGGTTGCACCACCATATGAAAAAATGGTTCTCATTTCATCGGTAACTGGGTCTTCCACAGCAACTAATTGATTTTCTTTTAATAACAATTCTGTAATTAAAGAGAGTGCCTGTGTAGCACCAGAAGTGATTATTATTTGTGCAGGATCACTTACTACCCCTCTAGTCCGTAATAGGTATCTAGACAGTTCTTCCTTTAACTCAACTAATCCTTCAGGGGAATGGTAACCAAAAAGTTGGTCAGGGGCTTCGTAGCATACTTCTTTTGCTAATCTTCCCCATACCTTTCGAGGGAAATGGTCCATTGCTGGTGTAGCTGCTCTAAAATCAATTACATCTGTATATCCTTTATTTTGTTTTTTGATTTCTACCTTAGACTCATTGGTCGTTAGTTTAATCAAGGAAGATCCTGGGGCAACAAATGTACCTGACCTTGGTCGAACAATTAGATAGCCCTCATCAACCAGTTGATTATATACTTCAAGCACAATGTTGCGTGATACCCCAATTGAAGTCGAAAGTTCTCTAGTTGAAGGTAATTTAACATCTCTATTTAATTCACCGTTTAGGATAGAATTCCGAAGCTGCTCATAGATTTGTTGTGTTAATGTTTTTTGAATTGAGCGGTCTACATGAAACCACATCCGTTTCATCTCCTATTCTTATAAACTGGTACTATTAAAATAGTTCATTTCTGGCACTTCATACGGCCAGTATATCATGCTACTTTAATTTTATATATCGAAGGAGGGAATTTCTATTGAAAACAATTGGACTTATTGGAGGACTTAGTTGGGAGTCAACAAGTGTCTATTATTCATATATTAATCGTTTTGTACAAAAACAATTAGGAGGAATACATTCGGCAAAATGCTTAATTTATTCATTTGATTTTGAAGAGATTGCTGCATTGCAAAGAACTGGTGAATGGCAAAAAGCAACTGGAAAAATGATAGAAGCAGCAAAATGTTTAGAAAATGGAGGTGCAGAACTAATCGTAATCTGTACGAATACAATGCATCTCATGGCAGATGAAGTGCAAAATGCTTGTACGGTCCCACTAGTTCATATAGTAGATTGTTTAGTTAGCGACATAGAACATTTAGGTCACAAGAAGGTAGGACTACTTGGAACTAAGTTTACTATGGAACAATCATTTTATAGAGATCTTCTTATGCAACAAGGGATAGAGGTTATTACTCCTGATGAAGAAGAAAGAAGTGGGGTTCACGAGATTATTTTTAATGAATTATGTAAAGGTACTTTTAATGAGAGTTCGAAATCCTATTATCTATCAGTTATAAAAAAATTAGTTGATAATGGGGCAGAGGGGATTATACTAGGATGTACAGAGATACCTCTGTTAATTAGTCAAAATGACACGAACATTCCATTATTTGATACAACTTTTATCCACGCGAATAAAGTGGCTGCACTCTCATTAGGAGTGTTAGATTATAAAGGTTAGGAGTCAAACATTGTTAAGGGAGTAAGCTTATGAAAACAAAATTAATCTTAATCGAAGGTTTACCTGGCTTTGGAAAATCTACTACAGCCAGGCTAGTACATAACATCCTTGCTGAAATGAATGTGGAGGCTGAATTGTTTTTAGAAGGTAACCTAGATCATCCTGCTGATTTTGAAGGGGTTGCTTATTATTCAAAACAGGATTTTGAAGAATTACTGTCTACCCATACAAACTTTAAAGATCTATTATTAAGCCATGTAATTGAAAAGGAGAATGGATATTTTCTTCCTTACCACAAGGTGAATAATGTTATTGGCTCAAGCTTACCTTCAGACCTTACTAACAATTTCTTTCAAAAAGATATCTATGAACTACCTTTAGAACAGAACATTGAATTAATTACTCAAAATTGGATCGCTTTTGCCGAGAATGCTCTTAGAGGAAATAAAGTATATATATTTGAATGTTGCTTTATTCAAAATCCAATTACAGTTGGTATGGTTAAGTACGGTGCAGAAAAGGAAATAATCACAAACTATATTAAGGGGTTAGCTCAAAGCGTTAAAGCCTTGGAACCAATCCTTTTCTATGTAGACCAAGCAGACCTTGATTACTCTTTCAAGAAGGCTATTCAAGAGAGACCAAAAGAGTGGTT
Organism: Cytobacillus luteolus; assembly: GCF_017873715.1. NCBI lineage: Bacteria > Bacillati > Bacillota > Bacilli > Caryophanales > Bacillaceae > Litchfieldia > Litchfieldia luteola. The sequence continues at coordinate 473,845 of NZ_JAGGKM010000004.1, read as the reverse complement.
CGAAGGGTTTGTAAATTACTATACACAACAAGGCTATGGAAAAGAGAATGAACTTGAAGGGTTAGAGGGGACTCTAACGGTTCTAAAGGTAAGGAAAGCACTAGAGATGGATGTGTTTTCCCAATTAGATATGAACAAACATATTATCTTAAATAATTACAGTCAAGAGGAATATAGGAATAAACTAAAAACAATACTAGACTCAGAAACTATCTAAATCAAAATCCTATGAGCGATACTATAACTTAGTATCGTTTTTCTTTTTAGTGTAATGTAAAATATTACTAATATACATAAAACAGATACGGATTGGAGAAAACTAGATGAAAAGATTAGTAATTCTTTTTATTTGTATTATTACTTATCTATCTTTCTTCTTTTTATCAACTATAAATAATAAAGAAATCGATAACAACTTAGTTGTCTCAGATGTTAGTGGTTTAATGCCAGTGAAAGTAAAGAAGATTGTACAAAAAACCAAGACAGAGGAACTTGTTGAAATCATTGAAGAGGCAAAAGAGAAAGATTTAAAGATTTCAATTGCGGGGACAAGACATAGTATGGGTGGTCATACCTATTATAAAGACGCAATCGTACTTGATATGACAAACTATAATCAAATTCTGGATTTTAATCCTATAGAAAAAACAATAACTGTTCAAAGCGGAGCAACGTGGAATGATATTCAAAACTATATAAATCCACAGGGCTTAGCTGTAAAAGTCATGCAGTCTCAAAATATTTTTACAATCGGTGGTTCCCTAAGTGCAAATGCGCATGGGAGGGACATTCGATACGGTTCTCTTATCGATACAGTCAAATCCTTTCGATTGTTAACAGCGGAAGGGAAAATTATTAATGTAAGCAGAAAAGAAAATAGTGAGCTCTTTGCACTTGTTATTGGGGGATATGGACTTTTCGGGGTCATTCTTGATGTTGAATTAGAGCTTACTGATGATGAATTGTACGAAATGAATACAGTTTCAATGGACTATAAAGAGTATGCTGCATATTTTACAAAAGATGTTAAAGGAGATCCTAGCGTGCGTATGCACCTTGCAAGGATATCAACTGCACCGGAGAATTTTTTAACTGATATGTATGTAACAAATTATGTTCTTTCAAAGGAAGAGCTGAAAGAACATACCCAGCTAAAAAAGGACCGCTTTACATGGTTAACAAAGTTTACGCTAGGATTATCTCGTCAATATGACTGGGGAAAGGATTGGTTTTGGACATTACAACAGTCCTATTTTCATAATACCAATGGCTCTCTTATTTCTCGTAATAATGTTATGCGCTCAGAATCTAAGTTTTTAGAATATGAAAATAGTAATGATACCGACGTCCTTCAAGAGTATTTTGTTCCGATTGATCTTTTTCCTCGGTATATTGACGAATTACGAACGGTGTTATCAAATGAGGATCTGAATCTAATTAACATAACAATCAGATATGTGTCGAAGGATGAGGACGCAGTTCTTTCTTATGCAAAAGATAATATGTTTGCACTTGTGCTATTAATTAATCAAGGATTTAGTGAGAGTGATCAACAGAAAACGAAAGAGATTGTTCAAAAAATGATAGATGTTACTTTATCCCATAATGGCAGTTATTATCTACCCTATATGCCATACCCAACAAAAGAACAAATGTTAAGGTCTTACCCTAGAGCTGAGGAGTTTTTTCAAAGAAAGCTAATCTATGATCCTGAAGAAAGATTTATGAACTTCTTTTATGAAAGGTACAAATAGATATGGAAAATCATAAGAAATTGAAATGGTTAATAATAACTCAAAGCTCAGTATTTTTTGCCAGTAGTCTTATCTTTCCGTTCTATATTCTTTTCATAAATAATATCGGTTCAAATTACAGTCAGTTCGGTCTATCCTACGGTTTGTTTGCTTTAAGTGCAGCTCTTGTCCACCCAATAGCCGGACGGTTATCCAGTAAATTTGATAATCAGTATTTTTTACTCGTTAACTCGTGGGGAATGGCACTTGTACTGCTCTATTATCCTCATATAAGTAGTATAGAACAAGTTTACATCTTACAATTACTGCTAGGCATATTTGGAGCCTTGCAAAAGCATGGAGAAAAGACACTAATTGCCAGTCTTACCGACGATGCCGAACGAGGAATAAATATTGGCAATTACCATTTTTGGACTTCCATTTTTTCTGCAATCGCTATTTTTTTCGGTGGTGTCTTAGCTGACTTCTTTACTATTCACATTATTTTTTATAGTAGCTCCATTATCTATTTTGTTAGTGGGTTACTTATTTACAGGACAAATATATTAAACAAAAAAGAGTTGTAATTACTTAATTTTTCGGTTAAAATAACAAAAATCAACTAAACTTTATATTTTTAAAAAGTTATGATGGGAACACAGTAGTGACTTATCTCCCTGTTTTAGAGAGCTGATGGTTGGTGCAAATCAGCACAAAGATAAGAGCGAATTACCTCCCTGAACTTTCTTTGCGAACCTTTAAATCTCCTAGAATCTATCTTGGACAGTAAGAATTAGCAAAGAACGGCTAAACCGTTATTCGATCTTGAGTGGAAGAATCTAATTCTTCAACAAGGGTGGTACCGCGTAATCCACGTCCCTTTTTTTAGGGGCGTGTTTTTTTATTTTTTTGAGGAAAAGGAGGATTTACAATGAGTGATTTTTTTGAGCAGTTAACAAGTGAACAACGTATAGAAGTAGAGAGGCAGCTTGCGATTTATAGTAATGGAGTATCAGAGGTAATTCCGTTAAATGAACTAAAAATAAAAGTTGCAAAATCAATCTTAAAAGAAAAGCCATTGAAAATTAAGCTTGGCCTAGATCCTTCCGCACCAGATGTTCACTTAGGGCATACAGTTGTGTTAAATAAGCTAAAGCAATTTCAAGAAAATGGGCATGTTATTCAATTAATTATAGGTGACTTTACAGGCAAAATAGGTGATCCTACTGGAAAGTCTGTTGCAAGAAAGCAACTAACAAATGAGGAAGTACAGCATAATGCAAAAACCTATTTTGAACAGTTTAGCAAAGTACTCGATATGGATAAGGTTGAGCTATATTACAACTCTAAATGGTTATCAGAGCTTAACTTAGAGGATGTCATTAACTTATCTGCAAGTATAACGGTAGCCAGATTACTCGAACGAAATGACTTTTCAGAAAGATTATCAACAGGGAAACCAATTTCTTTACATGAATTTTTCTATCCATTAATGCAAGGGTATGACTCAGTCATGCTTGAAAGTGATGTAGAGCTCGGTGGAACGGATCAACATTTTAATGTTCTAATGGGAAGACATCTTCAAGAACACTATGGTAAAGAAAAGCAAATTGTAATCATGTTACCATTGCTAGAAGGACTCGATGGTGTAGACAAAATGTCTAAATCGAAAAACAACTACATTGGGGTCGATGAAGAACCGAACCAAATGTATGGAAAAACGATGTCCATTCCAGATGAACTTATTACGAAATACTTCAACTTAATAACAGATTTATCAGTTGAAGAGAAGAACAAAATCTCTGAGGGACTTTCTGAAGGAACACTACATCCAAGAGATGCTAAAATGCTTTTAGGCAAGACGATTGTAAGAATGTACCATAGTGAGGAAGCAGCGCGAAAGGCAGAAGAGCATTTTACAACAGTGTTCCAGAAGGGGTCTTTACCAGATGACATTCCAGTCGTTGAATGGAAAGGCGACTCTGAAGTAGGAATTCTTGATTTGCTTGTTGAGTTAAATTTACAAAGTTCAAAAAGTGAAGCGCGTAGAATGATACAAAATGGTGGCGTTCGATTGAATGAAGAAAAAGTAAGTGATGTAAATGTACTAGTAACAATTATAGACGGGTTAATCTTACAAGTAGGCAAACGAAAATTTGTTAAACTAACAAAATAAGTGAAGCGATCCTTCTATATTAGGAGGATCGCTTTTAACTAGTCCATCTTATTTAAAAGAGGAGCAATAATATCAATCCGATTTGTCCATATTCCCCCAAAATATTCTTCAGGTAGTCGTTCAAGATCCTCTTTTTGATCAAAACCTTCTGAGAACCCACCGTCTCCAGCAACTACTATAACTCTTGTACCCTCATTTTCCATACGTGATATAAACTTATGAGGCCATCCCCAAATCCAGGGTGCAATTTTTTCGGGTAAATGTAATTGTGAGTTTTTGCAATTAGAAGGCACAATTCCCGTCCAACCTGTTGCGAAATATGGTATTAGGCAATCCTTCATTGTTGCTTTTGACATGACACGAAGTGCTGGCATTTGTTGTTTTAATATTGCAATGGGATTGTCCCCGCCATATACTGACAACAAAGATAACTGCTCTGGTGAAAGGTCTGCAAGGTACTGAGCAAGTTGGATTCCTTCATTCGGGTCATTACTCTTTATATGAATTAAGAAAGATTGATCAGGAAAGTAGCTCAATACTTCATCTAAAGATGGCATTAATCCCTGCCCTTTACCTCGAAATGGATAGGTTTTTCCATTATCAGCAGTATATCCATATCCGATATCAAGGGACTTCAGTTCTGCCATCGTATGTTCCCTAGTTACACCCGTTCCGCTTGTTCGACAATCGAGTGTCCAGTCGTGGAAAACAGCAAATTGACCATCACTTGTGGGATGAATATCTAGTTCAACAATATCAGCCCCCGCATCAAAGGCTGCCTCCATGGATGTTATTGTATTTTCCAGATAGGGATGTTCGGGTGGATAAATTCGCTCAGCTGTACAAGTATTGTTATCAATCCCCTCAAAGGAAAAGGTTTGTGCTATACCTCGGTGTGCCAGTAAAAGTGAATCACTAGTTTCATGATTTACAAAGATTGAACTATTGTTTATGTATATAAAAATAAATAACAATAAGGCAATTCGGAAGGATGTACTTCTCCCAATTTTTTTAAGTGTGTTCATATTTCCTCCATTTCTTTAACACTAACTAATACTACTTTATGTACTCTATAAGTCTATAAGGTTATTTACGTTTTCTCAATAACTATTTAGACTGATATATGGAGAAAATCTAGGTATATTGTAGGGACCAAACTAAAAAAAAGCAGGTGCGATATGCACACTGCTTTTTGATCGTTAATACTATACTAATGGTCCACCAAGCTCTTCAATTTCTTTCGGAACATTAGAGAATTTTTTGAAGTTTTGACGGAATTTTGCTGCTAGCTCTTTAGCTTTTACATTGTATGCATCTTGATCTGCCCACGTTTTTGCAGGTTGAAGTACTTCATCAGGAACACCTGGTACATGAACAGGAATTTCTAATCCGAAGATTTCACCCTTAACTGTTTCAGCATTTGTTAGTTCACCTTCAAGAGCTGCTTGAACCATTGCACGTGTGTATGCTAGTTTCATTCTATTTCCTACACCATATTCTCCACCAGTCCAGCCAGTGTTAACTAAGAATACTTGAACATCATGCTCATCAATTTTCTTACCTAACATTTCCGCATAAACAGTTGCCGGTAGAGGTAAGAATGGTGAACCAAAGCAAGTTGAGAAAGTAGCTTGTGGAGATGTAATTCCTCTTTCTGTACCAGCTAGCTTACTAGTATATCCACTTAGGAAATGGTACATCGCTTGCTCTTTCGTTAGCTTACTGATTGGAGGTAATACTCCAAATGCATCTGCTGTTAAGAATACAATCGTGTTAGGGTGGCCTGCAATACTAGGATCAACAATATTATCAATTGCTTGAATTGGGTAAGCTGCTCTAGTATTTTCTGTTAACGAAGAGTCATCATAATCAGCAACTCTAGTATTAGGATCGATTACTACATTCTCTAATACAGAACCGAAGCGAATCGCATCAAAAATTTGAGGCTCTTTCTCATAAGAAAGGTTGATACATTTTGCATAACAACCACCTTCAATATTGAAAACACCTGAGTTAGACCAACCGTGTTCATCATCCCCGATTAAGCGGCGGTTAGGGTCTGCAGAAAGAGTTGTTTTACCTGTTCCTGATAAACCGAAGAATAAAGCAACATCTCCTTCTTGGCCTACGTTTGCTGAACAGTGCATTGGTAAAATCCCAGCTTCAGGTAACATGTAGTTCATAACAGAGAAAATAGACTTTTTCATTTCTCCAGCATATTCAGTTCCACCGATTAATACCGTTCTACGTTCAAAAGAAATGATAATGAACGTTTCAGAAGCTGTTCCATCTTCTTTAGGATCTGCTAGAAAAGTAGGTGCTGAGATCACAGTAAACTCTGTTTCATGTGTCGCAAGCTCCTCAGCTGATGGACGAATGAATAACTGGTGTGCAAATAGATTATGCCAAGCATATTCATTGATTACTTTAATTGGCATTTGATATTTTTTATCAGCACCAGCAAACCCATCAAACACAAATATTTCGTTTTGTTGTTTTAGATGGTTGATTACTTTTTTATATAATTTATCAAATGACTCTTCTGAGATAGGAGTATTAACTGAACCCCAGTCAATTTTATTTTTATTTGAAGCTTCTTCTACGATATATTTATCTTTAGGCGATCTTCCTGTATACTTCCCTGTTGTTGCACGAACCGCACCAGTTGAAGTTAAGATCCCTTCATTTCGATTAAGAACTTTTTCTACTAAGCCTGACACAGATAAGTTGTGGAGAACATTGTTCCCATTAAGTAATTCTGTTAATAATTCACTTGAAACACCAACTGAATTCATGTGCAAAACCTTCCTTTATATAAATTGTTATATGTTTTCAACGTTAATCCCATAATTAGTATAACACATTAATCTAATTAGTCTATACTATTTCTGATATTTTACGTCTTAACTTTCATAAATGTACCATTTTTTTTGAAATTAGCTAAAAAATAGTGCAAGGACGTGTTTCTAACCTCTATATGATAAAATAAAATAGAATATGAGGCACTATAAAATATGAAATAAATTGTTTTTTTTAGAAAAGGATACAATAGTATGGATTCGGACTCGTTGTGCAAAGTGAAAGCTCAACCTGTCTGAATACGAATGGATTAAGACTAGTTATGTAAAGTGAAGGCTCAACCTGTCTGAATAACGAATGGATTAAGTTATGTAAAGTGAAGGCTCAACCTGTCTGAATAACGAATGGATTCGGACTCGTTGTGCAAAGTGCAAGCTCAACCTGTCCGAATAACCAATGGATTCGGACTAGTTATGCAGAGTGGTAGCTCAACCTGTCTGAATAACCAACGGATTCGGACTCGTTTTGCAGAGTGATAATGGAATATTTATCATTTAGATAAGAATATTGTCAAAAAATGTTGACACTACCAATATGACTGAGTTATTATTGGTCATTGAACGGATACTCTCTTATCCCGAGCTGGTGGAGGGACAGGCCCTATGAAACCCAGCAACCATTACTAAATTTTTAAGCATTATGTGAGAGAAATTTCACATATTTAGTGATAAGGTGCTAACCTGATGCAAGGTAACTGACCTTGATCGATAAGAGTGAAAGGACTGAGATTGAAAAATTCTACCTTTCCTCAAAATAGGGAAAGGTTTTTTTATTTTTTGGGAACGATGCAGATTAGTTATACATACGATGAATTATTTTTAAGACAATAAACAACTTCTCAACGTATAACTGGATAAAACAGGTTTAACTAATCAATAATAAGGGAATGAGTACCGTATCTTACAAACAACACACGATTAATTTCGTGGTATTAAAAGGAGGAAGCTTTTGAATGTCTAAAAAGCGCCGTTTATTTACTTCAGAATCTGTTACTGAGGGTCATCCAGATAAGATTTGTGACCAAATCTCAGATTCAATCTTAGATGCAATTTTAACAAATGATCCTAATGCACGTGTTGCTTGTGAAACGTCAGTGACAACTGGACTAGTACTTGTTGCAGGTGAAATCACAACATCTACTTATGTTGATATCCCAAAAATCGTTCGTGATACGATTAAAAATATTGGTTATACTCGTGCGAAATATGGTTTTGACTATGAGACTTGTGCAGTTTTAACTTCTATTGATGAGCAATCTGCTGATATAGCAATGGGTGTTGATCAGGCGTTAGAAGCTCGTGAAGGTCAAATGACAGATGAGCAGATCGATGCAATCGGTGCAGGAGACCAAGGATTAATGTTTGGTTTCGCTTGTAATGAAACAAAAGAGCTAATGCCTCTTCCAATTTCATTAGCACATAAGCTTGCTCGTCGTTTAACTAAAGTTCGTAAGGATGACATTCTTCCTTACCTACGTCCAGATGGTAAAACACAAGTAACAGTTGAGTATGATGAAAATGACAAACCAGTTCGTATTGATACAATTGTTATTTCAACTCAACATCACCCAGAAATTACATTAGAGCAAATTCAACGTAATCTTAAGGAACATGTTATTTCTCCTGTTGTTCCAAAAGAATTAATTGACGAAAATACTAAATATTTTATTAACCCAACTGGCCGTTTCGTTATCGGTGGACCACAAGGTGATGCAGGTTTAACAGGTCGTAAAATCATCGTTGATACATATGGTGGTTATGCACGTCACGGTGGTGGTGCTTTCTCTGGTAAGGACGCAACTAAGGTTGACCGTTCAGCGGCGTATGCAGCACGCTACGTTGCGAAAAATATCGTTGCAGCTGGTTTAGCTGATAAAGTTGAAGTTCAATTAGCTTATGCAATTGGTGTAGCAAAACCAGTATCGATTGCAGTAGATACTTTTGGTACAGGTAAGGTTTCAGAAGATGTGCTAGTTGACGTAGTTAGCAGCAACTTCGACTTACGCCCAGCAGGTATCATTAAAATGCTAGATCTTCGTCGTCCTATTTATAAGCAAACTGCAGCATATGGTCACTTTGGTCGTTCAGATGTGGATCTTCCATGGGAGCGTACAGACAAAGCAGAGGTATTAAAAGCACAAGCTTTAGGTCAATAATAAATAAGATTTTAAAACAGGTGATATTCTACGAATATCTACCTGTTTTTTTTTGTTGCTTGTTTTAGAAGCATCCACTATCTTTAAGTTATCGTAATTGTATTCTAAGTGAAGAGTATTAAAAAAATGTAACAATTTATCACTTTTTGTCGTCTAATAAACAGGTAACCTAGATCTGTCATACAAAGCCTAAGTAAAATAGACATGGGTATTGAAGAATTTATATTAAAAGTGTAGGTGACTAAAATGTGTGGTTTTATAGGATGTATGCATAAAAAGAGCAGCTCTAATGAATACATTGATAAATTTAAAAGTATGAACACAATAATAACTCATCGTGGTCCAGATGATGAGGGCTATTATTCGGATGATATTATACAGTTTGGTTTTAGGCGTCTGAGTATAATTGATCTTGAAACGGGACACCAGCCCTTAACATACGAAAACGATCGCTACTGGATTATTTTTAATGGAGAAATTTATAATTACCTTGAGCTAAGAAAAGAGTTACTACTAGATGGAATGGAATTTGAGACAAACTGTGATACAGAAGTAATTGTAGCTCTTTATAGCAAAATAAGAGAAAACGCAGCATCACGTTTACGCGGTATGTTTGCCTTTGTTATTTGGGATAAGAATACAAAAGAAATCTTCGGTGCACGAGACCAATTCGGTATCAAACCATTTTATTATATGGAAGATGATTCAAAAATTTTATTTGCTTCAGAGAAGAAAAGTATCTTATTGGCGTTTGAAAACGATATTATCAACTATGATTCCTTACAACATTATTTAACATATCAATTCGTACCAGAGCCAGAAACAATGTCAATTGGGATTAAAAGACTTGAGCCTGGTCATTATTTCACAAAGAAATTAAATGAAGACATGAAGATTAAACAGTACTGGAAGGCCAACTTTAAACCAATAAAGTCAGAAGAAGAGACGCTCGTTAGCGAAATTAGGGATGCACTATATGATTCTGTTAATATTCATATGAGAAGTGATGTCCCTGTTGGATCATTTTTATCCGGTGGTATAGATTCTTCAATAATTGTATCTTTGGCAAAACAATTTAATCCTTATATTAAAACATTTTCTGTCGGGTTTGAAACAGAAGGATTTAGTGAAATAGATGTTGCTAAAGAAACAGCTAGTATGCTAGGTGTAGATAATTTTAGTTATGTCATTTCTCCAGAGGAGTATATCGCAGAATTACCTAAAGTCATGTGGCATATGGATGACCCACTAGCGGATCCTGCAGCAATTCCACTCTATTTTGTTGCAAGAGAAGCAAGGAAGCATGTAACGGTTGTTTTGTCAGGAGAAGGGGCCGACGAATTATTCGGTGGGTATAACATTTATCGTGAACCGCAAGCATTAGAGATATTCGATACGCTTCCCCAAACCGGTAAAACGTTGCTAAGAAAGATTGCACATCTACTACCAGAAGGCGTTAGAGGTAAAAGCTTTATTGAACGTGGCTGCACACCTATGGAGAAACGGTATATTGGAAATGCAAAAATGTTTACAGAAGATGAAAAGGAATTGTTATTAACAAGCTATAAGGAAGGGTTAGATTTTACCCAAATTACAGCTCCATTTTATCAGGAGACAGCACATTATGAACCTGTAAATCGAATGAAGTATATTGATATTCACACATGGTTACGCGGAGATATTTTACTTAAAGCAGATAAAATGACAATGGCTCATTCTTTGGAACTACGAGTTCCATTTCTAGATAAAGTAGTTTTTGATGTAGCAAAAAAAATTGGACCTGAATTTAAGACTGCAAATAAAACAACTAAATACATTTTACGTAAAGCAGTAGAAGGCATTGTGCCAGACCATGTGTTAAATCGAAAAAAATTAGGATTTCCAGTACCAATTAGACATTGGTTGAAAAATGAAATGTATGATTGGGCCGTTTCCATTATAAAGACAAGTGACACTAATCACCTGTTTAATAAAAATATAATCTTAAAATTGTTAGATGATCATTGTAAAGGTAATGCTGATAATAGTAGAAAATTATGGACTGTACTAGTGTTTATGGTTTGGCATCAAGTGTTTATTGAAAAGAAATACCAGTTTGAGGAGATTTATAGTGAAATTTCAAGTTTCTCTTAAATACAATGGGATAGAACAAGCGGCACTTATTAAGGCCAATAAGTAATCGCTTGTTTTCCCATCTGTACCCAAGATGCTATAAATTCTTCCTTTGGTGCTTTTGTGTTTTTAATTCCTGACAAGGGGTCATTAAAGTAAATAAAGTGCTCATCAAAACCTGTAACTAAAACTGAGTGTTCATGGTAGGTTATATTAATAATCCCGGTGGGTGTATGCCATGTTTCAAAAGAAGATTTTGGCAGCTTTTCAAACGTAGCATTCGTAATGACCCAAACGGGGGATCCATTTACTAAATACTTATAAACCTGTGTGAAATCTTCTCCTGTTAAATCAATAATCCTAGTAGCTAAAAATTGGTCAGCTAAATCTGCGATTGGAGCATGATAGACCCCAAGACCTTTATTTCTTTTTGTATACATATCACCCACAAACCCGTTATATGGATTGCCAAAGTGGACAATGCCATTATGTTTTTTATAAGGTGTAGGGTCTTTTTTTACAGCTTTAGCAAGAGTAAGCTTATCAACCATTACACCAGCATGTTGCAGAAGCATGGCTAAGCTTGTTACCTCACAGCCTCTTGGTAATTCAGGATTTTGTGAAATTAAAGGCGCATCTAAAATAATTTTTTTGGTGGTAGTAGTTGTAAGATTTCTGCTATAGGCAGCGGTGCCATTATTAGGTAAAAACACTATAAGAAAAGTACATACTAGAAGAATGCGATTTCTCAGTTTAGATTGATTAAGAATTTTAGGTATCATATAGACTAGCTCCAATCTTAAAAGCTTTTTATTAGGATACCATTCCTTCTGTAGTCAAAATCAGAAAAGTGTTTCCAAATGATTTGGAAACACTTCATAAGTAAACATAGTTGCATCAGATATTATTTTTGAAGGCTTTTATAATATTGACCCTTTTCAACATATTCCCTACGAATACGAGCCATGTCTGCTATGTCATCTTCATTAAGTTCACGAATTACTTTGGCAGGGCGACCAAAGGCTAATGTATTTGGCGGGATTTTCTTACCCTGAGGAACAAGACTTCCAGCTCCAATAAATGCCCCTTCACCAATTTCAGCACCATCAAGTACAATTGATCCCATACCAATTAATGCTCCTTTTCTAACTTTGGAGCTATGTAAAATAACTTGATGTCCGACCGTAACATCATCTTCAATGATAAGTGGATTATTTGGACTTTGATGTAAAATAGAATTATCTTGAATATTAACTCTGTTACCAATAATCGTTGATGCAACATCACCTCTAATTACACTGTTAAACCAAATACTACTTTCTTCACCAATTTTAACATCACCTGTTACTGTTACATAATCCGCAATAAAAGCAGATGAAGCAATTTCAGGTAAGATTCCCTTATAAGGATAGATCATAATTCTTTCGTTCCTTTCATAATTTCCTTTTTTGTAGTAAGTTTAGTGTAACAAATTTTTGAGTAAACGGTAATTCAAAATCAAAAAGACGAGGTGTTTTGATGAAGGTACCATCTAATTCTGTAAGTTTAATGGCAAAGGTATATAAAGATGTTTTACCTGAAGTTCATAAACATTTGTCATATTGGCGAGAAAAAGCAAATCAAATACCAGATCCTGAACTTAGGACACAGGCACTAGCCAGTATAAATACAAAAGCTTTTCATTGTGAAGGTGGAGCTATCTTAGCTCTTCTTGCGCATGAACATAAAAATGAATGTATCCGATTTATTGTCGCATACCAAACAATAAGCGATTATTTAGATAATCTGTGTGATCGAAGTACATCATTAGATCCGATTGATTTTAGAGCATTACATGACTCGATGCCAGATGCCTTAACTTTAGATAGCCCATTGAAAAATTATTATCGTCACCGCTCTGAACAAGAAGATGGTGGATACTTAAAAAGCTTAGTGAAAACTTGTCAGGATGTCCTGAGGAAGGTTAAACACTTTGATATTATCAATGAGCACCTACAGGAACTAGCTTTATATTATTGTGATTTACAGGTACATAAACATGTTCGAGTTGAGGAAAGAGTGCCAAGGTTAGAAAAATGGTTTAATGAATATAAACCGCATTTACCTGAAATGCAGTGGTATGAATTTTCTGCTTGTTCTGGGTCCACACTAGGAATCTTTTGCTTGGTATCGTATGCATTTCAATCAAGCTTCACTGAGGAGACAGCAAATAAAATTAGAGACGGTTATTTCCCCTACATACAAGGCCTACACATTCTTTTAGATTATTTTATTGATCAGGATGAAGATCGAAAAGGCGGGGATTTAAATTTTTGTTTTTATTACCCTAAGCAAAGTGAATTAGTTGCTCGTCTCCATCATTTTGTAGAAGAAGCTGATCAGAATATTACTGGAATACCTGATGAACATTTTCATCGTATGATAAATAGGGGGTTGTTAGGGATCTATTTATCAGATGAGAAGGTTAGAAAGCAGAAAGAAGTACATAGGATTGCAAAGAAGATTATTCAGCTAGGGGGTAAAACTTCACTGTTCTTTTATTTAAATGGACGATTATATCGTTCAATGCAGAAAGTAACGAATGTTTTAAAAGGATCAAAAAAGGAAATAGCAATGTAAAAGAGTGCTATGGGGTATCCATGGCACTCTTTATTTCTTTTCTATAGCAATGATGAATGGTGGATTGTTTGCCTGGTTTATAAAGCGATATTCTAAAACATGGGCATATTGTTGATCAATTTTTGAGACGTATTCAAGTAATTTATCACGTTCAACAGCACCTTGCTCGTGTCCGTGATAAATGACAAGTACTATGATTCCTTCTTTTTCCATGATGGAAAGTAGCTGCTCAATAGCAGCGATCGTTGAAGTTGGTTTTGTTACAATTTCTTTATTACCGCCAGGAAGATAGCCAAGATTAAAGATAGCACCGTTGATCTTTCCATGGGTTGTAGCAGGAATTGATTGTTGTAACTCATCATGACTTTGTTCAAATAATGTAACACGGTCTGACAGCTGATTTTCATTTAACCTAATACTCGTATTCGTAATAGCATCGCTTTGAATATCAAAGGCATAAACATGTCCATTCTCACCAACTAGTTTGGCTAAAAATAAGGTGTCATGACCGTTACCCATGGTAGCATCTATAGCTATCCCACCTTCGGGTATGGCCATTTCTAACAATCTTCGGGCAAAAGGCAGAATTCGTTCTAGCTTCATTTGACTTCAACTACTTTTTTGTAGTATTTCCCTTGATAACTGTCTCTTCGAATGAGTTCTGCATCGATTGCATTTAACACCTGCCACTTGTTCACACTCCACATTGGACCTACCATAATTTCAATTGGGCCGTCACCTGTTATACGGTGTATAACCATTTCTGGTGGTAAAATTTCTAATTGGTCACATACTAAATTTACATAGTCTTCAAAGGTTAAAAACTCAAGTAAGCCTTTTTCATATTGCTTAACCATTGGAGTTCCCTTTAATAAATGAAGTAAGTGTATTTTTATTCCTTGTACATCAAGTTCAGCTACTGCACGAGCAGTTTCCATCATCATTTCTGTAGTCTCAAGTGGTAGTCCATTAATGATATGTGAGCAAATACGGATATTGTGCTTTCTCAATTTATTTACACCTTCAATATAACACTGAAAGTCATGGGCACGATTTATTAATAAAGCTGTGCGTTCATGAACTGTCTGCAACCCTAGCTCCACCCAAAGATAGGTGCGCTTATTTAAGTCAGCCAGATATTCTACGACATCATCTGGAAGACAGTCAGGCCGTGTAGCAATTGAAATACCAACAACCCCTTCTTGCTCAAGAATTGGTTCAAATGTTTGACGTAGAATTTCTACCGGTGCATGGGTGTTGGTAAAGGCTTGAAAGTATGCCATATACTTTCCATCTTTCCATTTAGAATGCATTTTGTCCTTAATCGTGTGAAACTGAACGAGGATATCGTCCGCACGGTCTCCTGCGAAATCACCGGAGCCAGAGACGCTACAAAAAGTGCACCCACCATGAGCAACTGTCCCATCACGATTCGGGCAATCAAAACCACCGTCTATCGCAACTTTAAATACTTTATGACCAAAGAAGTCACGTAAATGATAGTTCCATGTATGAAACCGTTTATTATCTGAAGAATATCGGAACGGGTTTACTTGCGTCAAAGCAGTACCTCCTATATTAAATACATTAACTTTACTATTTTATCACGGGCCATTACCCTACTCAAATGCAAATAATACAAGAGGCTTCAATATTAATAAAGGAGTTAATTTAGTGCTTTAAAGTGGTGGGGGTCAGGCCCCGAAAGACATATTTTGTTCTTGTATGGTGCAAACTACAGGTTGAGGAAGCTAGTCGCTTCTTTAGTTAAGTTAGGGGGGATTTGAATGGCTACACGCCAATCAGTTGAAACGTTTCTCCAAAGATGTGAGGATACGATTAGAACGAGCAAGGAGCAAATGACGGTTGCAAGAAAGCAAGAGCATTATAATATCACTGAATATACGAATGCTATGGAGCAACTTGAAGATTGTGCAAATGACCTGGCTCATCTAGCTCTAAGTTGCAATGGACAGCAGCGTGAACAACTTCACCGTATGAGACTGCAACTTCAGCAGATTCAAAATGATATGACTCTTGATGAAAATCTTTTAAATGAATATCACTAGGGGGTCAAAGAATGAAAAAACGTTCAAAGCAAAATAACCCTGAGCAAAAAACAAAAAACGGAATTAATAGTAATGACATAGAGGTTGGTCAGGATTTTGATCCTAAAAAGGTTGCGAAGAAAAAGTATCTTGAAAAAGGCCAACCTATAAAATCAAAACAAAGAACTGAAAATTAACCCAGAAAACAAGGACAGTCATACATTCGGTATGGCTGTCTTTTTAGTGAATATTAAGAAAATTTTGTAGGTTAATTTTTATATTGCCATTTAACCAGGAAAGGAATAGAATTATTTTGGAAATCGAAACATAACAAATTTTAGGGGGATTCTGATGCCTCGATCTCTTTGGTTATTAGTGATAGGCATGATTATTAATGTGACGGGGTCTTCCTTCTTATGGCCTTTAAATACGATTTACATTCATGATCATCTTGGGAAATCTTTATCTGTAGCCGGTTTAGTATTAATGCTTAATTCAGCTGCAAGTGTTATTGGAAATCTGTTCGGTGGAGCACTTTTTGATAAAGTGGGAGGATATAAATCTATATTAACGGGGATTGTAATATCCTTAATGGCTGTAATCGGTCTGGTTTTTAACAATGAATGGCCATATTATGTTGTTTTTTTAACAATCGTAGGATTTGGATCAGGTATTGTTTTTCCAGCGATGTATGCAATGGCAGGCTCAGTTTGGCCTGAAGGTGGAAGGAGAGCATTTAATGCAGTATATGTCGCTCAAAATGTCGGAGTGGCAGTTGGTGCAGGACTTGGTGGTTTAGTTGCATCGTTCTCTTTTACGTATATATTCACGGCAAATGCAGCTTTAATTCTTGTTTATTTCTTTATAGCCCTATTTGGTTATCGACGTATTAGTATAGAAAAAGCTGAACAAAGCTCGATTTTACAACAACCCCAAGTGGTGAAAAATAGAACGAAGTTGACTGCTTTATTAGTAATGTCCATAGGGTATTTAATATGTTGGTTGGCATATGTTCAGTGGCAAACAACAATTGCTTCACACACACAAGATCTAGGAATTAGCTTAAAACAGTATAGCCTTTTATGGACAATCAATGGGGCATTAATTGTATTTGGGCAACCAGTCATTTCTTTAGTGGTCCGTAAATTTGCAAAAACCTTAAAAACACAAATTATTATCGGACTAGTAATTTTCGTAGGCTCTTTTGCTATAGTTGCTAAAGCGGAGATGTTTACTGCTTTTGTAGTAGCTATGATCATTCTTACGATAGGGGAGATGTTTGTGTGGCCGGCTGTACCGACTATTGCCAATGAACTGGCACCTAAAGGTAGAGAAGGCTTTTATCAGGGCATTGTTAATAGCACGGCTACTGGTGGTAGAATGTTAGGTCCAATTTTCGGTGGTATAATAGTAGATTTATATAATATTGAACTACTATTTATCATTTTGATGATGTTAATAATATTATCTATTATTCCAACTGCTTTATATGACCAGAAATTAAAGAAAAAAAGTCAAGATACTTCAGTGATAGTAAGTTCTCATACTTAAGATGAAATGACGTGGCACATATGTTTCACGTCATTTTTTTATTTCTATAATTTTTAAAATATTAGTGATATTATAGAAACAATTAGATTTGTAGTAGGTGATGTTATGTTTAACGAAATAGATGCTCAATATAAAAATGATATATTAGAAACGATTATTGACAGTGCTTATGAATGGATTGTAGTCGTTAACAAAGATGGAAATATTGTATATATGAATAAAAAATATTGTGAGTTTCTTGAAATTAACCGGAGTGAAATAATTGGTAAGCACGTAACAACTGTTATTGAAAATTCGAGAATGCATCTTGTTGCTAAGTCAGGTAAAGAGGAAATAGCTGACCTTCAGTATATAAAGGGGAATTATATGATTGCTAATCGAATTCCTATTTACTCAAATGGTGAAGTAATAGGTGCACTTGGTACAGTCATTTTCCGTGATACAAAAGAATGGGATAAAATGAGTAGTCATATAAAGAGCCTGATGCCACAACTTCAAACTTATTTGCAAGATTGGCAAGAGCACAATGGTGCTAAGTATACACTACAAGATATTAAAGCGGTTTCAAAGCAAATAACGGAGCTAAAAGAGAAAGTGAAAAACGTTGCTTCTGGCGATACTTCTATTTTAATCAGAGGTGAGAGTGGTACGGGTAAAGAGCTTTTCGCTCATAGTATTCATCAATTAAGTTCACGAAGCAACAAACCATTTATCAAAGTAAATTGTGGGGCCATACCGGAACACTTACTTGAATCTGAACTCTTTGGTTATGAAGAAGGCGCTTTCACCGGTGCTAAAAAAGGCGGCAAAAAAGGGAAGTTTTTATTGGCTCACGGAGGAACCATCTTCCTTGATGAAATTGGAGATATGCCATTAAATATGCAGGTGAAACTCCTTAGAGTCCTACAGGAAAAGGAGGTAGAGCCAGTTGGTTCGATGACACCAATTCCTGTGGATGTTAGAGTAATTGCAGCAACGAATAGGCCGTTAGAAAAAATGATTCAAGAAAACCGTTTCAGGGAGGACTTGTTTTACCGAATCAATGTTATTCCTTTTAAAGTACCACCTCTTCGTGAACGTGTAGAGGATATCGGTCACTTGACCGAATTCTTTTTAAAGAAGATGACAAAACGTTCCGGAAAAAGGATAACAATGATTGAGGAAGATGTTCTAAACCTGTTATATAAACATACATGGCCAGGAAACCTACGGGAACTTGAAAATGTGATTGAGGCAGCAATTCACTTAACAGATGGAGAGAAGATAACGATATCTTCTTTACCTGAATATTTTATGGGAGATCCAAAGCTTCTTATTGGTCAGAGATCCTTAAAAGAGATTTTAGATGAAACCGAGAAAAAAATTATTGAAAAATCCCTTGAACAATTTGGACAAGATAAACTACAAGCGGCTAAGTCTTTAGGAATTAGTAAATCTAGTATGTATGAAAAAATTAAAAAATATAGTTTAGAATAAAAAATTCCAGATTTCCGGAAACCATTCCGGAAATCTGGAATTTTAAATTTAAGTGATTTAAAAAGCGTTTTCAAACAGATTAACTCATTTCTATTCCAGAATTCCGGAAAAAAAAGCTGCGCTTAATTCAGTGAAAAGTGAAAAAAATGTGAACAATATGCGTTTTTGAAAAGTTGGCACGGTCCTTGCATTGTAAATAGTGAACGAAAACTTAGAAAGGAGGAGAAAAAATGAAACCTGTATTTACTTCATTTGTAGAAGCTGTAAAGGATATCAAAGATGGCTCAACACTTATGGTGGGAGGCTTCGGTTTAGTAGGTATTCCTGAAAATCTAATTTTGGCTTTAGTTGAAACAGGTGTTAAGGATCTAACTGTTATTTCAAATAACTGTGGAGTTGACGATTGGGGCCTAGGGTTATTGTTAAAGAATAGACAAATCAAAAAGATGATAGGTTCTTATGTTGGTGAAAATAAGGAATTCGAAAGACAGGTTCTCGCTGGTGAACTAGAGGTAGAGCTCACACCACAAGGGACACTAGCTGAACGGATTCGTGCAGGTGGGGCAGGTATCCCAGCTTTTTATACACCAGCTGGCGTAGGAACTCCAGTTGCCGAAGGAAAAGAAGTCAGAGAGTTTAATGGAAAAGAGTATATTTTAGAAAAGGCCCTAGTTGCTGATTTTAGTTTGGTTAGAGCTAGTAAGGCAGATAAAATGGGTAATCTTATCTATAATAAAACAGCAAGAAACTTTAATCCGATGATTGCTGCAGCGGGTAAGGTGACGATCGCCGAAGTCGAAGAGCTTTTTGAAATTGGAGATTTAAATCCCAATGAAATTCATACTCCTAGCATCTACGTTCAACGTTTAATTGTAGGCAAGCAAGAAAAACGAATTGAAAGACTAACAGTTTCATAGAAAGGAGGAGTACTTTTTGACTCATTTAGATAAACAGGCCATTCGTGAAAAAATTGCAAGAAGAGCTGAACAAGAAATTGAAAGCGGTTTCTATGTAAATCTAGGAATCGGTATGCCAACATTAGTTGCGAACTATATTCAAAGTAATAAGCAAGTCGTACTACAGTCTGAGAATGGGTTATTAGGAATCGGACCTTATCCGTCTAAGGAAGAGGTTGATCCTGATTTAATTAACGCTGGGAAAGAAACTGTTACAGCAATTAAGGGAGCTTCTTATTTTGATAGTGCCGAATCATTTGGAATGATCCGAGGTGGGCATGTTGATATTGCTATATTAGGTGGAATGGAAGTTTCAAAGTCTGGAGATCTAGCAAACTGGATGATTCCTGGCAAAATGATCAAAGGCATGGGTGGAGCAATGGATCTCGTTCACGGTGCCAGAAAAATCATTGTCATTATGGATCATGTTAGTAAAAATGGAGATCCGAAAATTGTAAATGAATGCAGCCTTCCCTTAACAGGAAAGAATGTCGTAAATCGAATTATTACAGATCGGGCTGTAATTGATGTAACAGAAAAAGGGCTAAAACTAATTGAAGTCTTTGAGGGATACACAATCGAGGATATCCAACAATCAACCGAACCAGATTTAATTATTGAGGATGTAAATGTTTATTAAGATATTAATGAAAGATAGGGGGAAAATTAATGCTTAGTATGATAGGTCTTATTGGCGGCTTAGCACTTTTAATTTATTTAACAATGAAGGGTATGAATTTACTAGTAGCAGGACCACTATGTGCATTATTCGTTGCAGTATTAAGTGGATTACCATTGTTTCCACAGTTAGCTCCAGATGGTGGAGCAAATCTAGTAACAAACTATATGACTGGTTTTTCTGGGTTTGTTGCTTCTTGGTATTTGATGTTCTTACTAGGTTCCATTTTCGGGAAAGTTATGGAAGATAGTGGAGCAGCAGATAGTGTATCTAAATGGGTAGTTGATAAGCTAGGTATGAAGCAAGCTGTATTAGCAGTAGTTGCTGCCTGTGCAATTTTAACATACGGTGGAGTTAGCTTATTCGTAGTAGCATTCTCTGTGTATCCAATGGCGCTAAGTTTATTTAAACAGGCAGACCTTCCGCGTCGCTTTATTCCTGCTGCATTAGCATTTGGTTCAGTAACCTTCACAATGACTTCAGCGGGATCGCCAGAAATTCAAAACTGGATTCCAATTGAGCATTTAGGCACGACTCCATACGCTGGTTGGGAAGTTAGTTTAATTGTTGCCGTGTTTATGGCAGTATTCGGCTACTGGTGGTTAAAACGTATGATCACGAAAGCAGTATCAAATGGTGAAAGATTCGTTGCTCGTAAAAATGACCCAGTAGTTGCAAATAAGGAATTACCTAATCCAATTGTTGGTTTAATTCCACTTTTAGTTGTACTTATTATTTCATTTATTTTCCATGATTCATTAAAACAATCTGCGTTAATTATTGCTTTATTAGGTGGGGTAATTGCAACATACTTATTAAATCGAAAATATTTCACTTCGTTCTGGAATGCAGTTTCAGACGGAACAATGGGAGCTTTAGTTGCCATCGGTAATACAGCAGCTGTAGTTGGATTTGGAGGAGTAGCAAAAGCAGTACCTGCATTCCAAGTTGCTGTTGATGCAATGACAAGCATTCCAGGCAGTCCATTAATTGGTGGAGCTATCGCGGTAAGTGTAATTGCTGGGATGACAGGTTCAGCTTCTGGTGGCCAGGCAATTGCATTACCATTACTAGCACCACATTATATGGACTTAGGTGTTAATACGGAAGCACTTCATAGAACTGTAGCTATTTCTTCAGGTGCTCTAGACTCTTTACCACATAATGGCTATGTTGTAACAACAGTTCGAGCAATTTGTGGTGAGTCACATAAAGATGCATATGGTGCAGTTGGAATTGTAACAGTAGTTGTACCGTTAATCGGTTTAGCACTTGCAATTGCATTATTTTCAATTGGTTTAGGTATTTAATTTAACAGGGAAGGGACGGTTGTAACGTGGTTGAGAATAAAGTTGTTTTCATAACAGGTGCAGCAAGAGGAATTGGTCTTGAAATTGGCAGAACCTTTGCTGAAAGCGGGGCGAAGGTTGCACTCTCAGATTTAGATGAAGCAGGGGTAAAAGAAGCAGCACAGGCCTTAACAGAGAAGGGCTATGACGTAATAGGAATTAAATGCAACGTAACTGATGAAAATGAGATGAAGCAGGCTCTAGACCAAGCGGTAAATCATTTTGGAAGAATAGACTGTTTGATAAATAACGCAGGACTTCAACACGTTGCAAACATTGAAGATTTCCCTAGCGAAAAGTTTGAACAATTAATTTCAATCATGCTTACCGCACCATTTAAGGCAATTAAGCATGTGTTTCCAATCATGAAGAATCAACAGTTTGGTAGAGTTATTAACATGGCTTCTATTAATGGTTTAGTTGGTTTTGCTGGAAAAGCTGCATATAATAGTGCAAAGCATGGAGTAATCGGTTTAACTAAGGTTGCAGCACTAGAGGGAGCGGCACACGGAATTACAGTAAATGCTGTATGTCCTGGATATGTAGACACACCACTTGTGCGTAACCAATTAAGCGATCTTGCAAAAACTAGAAATGTTCCATTAGAAAGTGTATTAGAAGAGGTTATTTACCCATTAGTGCCTCAAAGAAGATTACTTCAAGTAGAAGAAATCGCGAGTTATGTGATGTTTTTAGCTAGTGACCATGCAAAGGGAATCACTGGTCAAGCTTGTGTAATTGATGGTGGATATACTGCTCAATAAAATGAAAAAAAGAACCTTTAGTGAGTACTAGAGGTTCTTTTACTTTTATACTACTATTCTATTATCCTCCTGATCAATGTCCTCCAACAGCTTTACCATCGTCTTTGCCGTCTTCAGTTACCTTTAACATTGCTACCGCACCTTTTTGAGCATGATTAAATTGGTGAGTAACAATTGGATAGTTCCCTACTTCTGTTACAGTGAATTCAACTACAGCACCACCACTCGCAGGTAACATAACAGTTTGTAAGCCTTGCATATGGTTATATGGGTTTCCATCGATATATACATCATCAAATACAGTTCCAACTACGTGGAATGAACTTACCTCATTCGGTCCAACATTATTAACATAGATTCTAATGCGGTCACCAACTTTAGCTAATAAAGGTTCGTTTTTCAAAGAGAAAGTATCTCCGTTTGTATTGCGGTCACCTTCTTTAAGAGCTTTTGCAGAGAATACAACTTGACTAGGCTCACCATTCATGAAATCATTAATATCATTATATTTGTACCATTCATTCTGAATCAGGACAAATTCGCGATCGATTTCTGCATCGTTTGGATAACCATCTTTAGGCATAACGATTATTGTACCATGCATACCATTAGCTATATGAGATAGTACTGGTGCTGTACCACAGTGGTACATGAACACACCGGGCTTATTTGCAGGGTATCTGAATGTCCCAGTTTCATCAGGTTCTACATTTGCAAATCCTTTTGAAGGAGCTGCGTGCACGGCATGGAAGTCCATGCTATGTGGAATAGCCGGGTCCATATTTTTTAAGGTGAAGTTTATCATGTCGCCTTCTTTAACGACTACTACAGGTCCTGGAGCTTCACCATTAAAGGTCCATGCTTTATAATTGTAATCTGGGCTAATTTCAATGTCGGTGATTTGAGAAGTCATTTCAACATTTACTTCATTTTCTCCAATTCTCTCTATTTTTACTGGGATTGGCTCTTGGTTTAGGTCTTTATGTGGTGCAATAACTTCTACTTCATTAGTAGAAGTAGCTGCCTCTACTACACCATCCTTTTTGGAACTCTCATCAGTAGCACTTGAATTACATCCAGCTAGTATAACCATAGAAGATAAAGCTAAAATGAATACCATTTTGAATCGACTGTTCATATTATTCCCTCCATAAATTGTTTTTCATAAATTTGTTTTTATCTACACCCTTATAATAAAGCGTTTACTTTCCTGATTTTGTGACCCAGGCCACAAAAAAGCGCTACTTTATGTACAGTTTGTGAATTGATGAACATATAAATAATGTACGAATAGTGTTATCGGAAATTGGCCTAAATCCATTAATTTAAAAAAGCTACTATAATCAAGCCTAATTTTCTTAAATACTCTTGCAGTTCGATTGCAAATTCTATACAATACTCATTATACTAATGAAAAAAGTAATGACTTTGAAAAGGAATAGTAATGAATCGAACATGTTCAGAGAGTTGACGGGTGGTGCAAGTCAATCATTGTTAGTTCATGAACTCGCCTTTGAGTTGCAGGTGCGAACGAAAGCCTAATGGTTTTCCAAGTAGTATTTGCCGTCTTATCCGCGTTAAGGAGTAATGAAGTGAGTGACGTACGTACACTAATTTGGGTGGTACCGCGGGAGTTATACATATAACCTCTCGTCCCTTTTATGGGATGAGAGGTTTTTTTATGTTCAAAAACGTACAAAATGGTAAAAAATCATTTGTTAATACAGAGGAGGAAGGTTTATATGAGTTTCAATCATCTTGAGATTGAAAAGAAGTGGCAAACACATTGGGAAAGTAATAAGACATTTAAAACGAATGAAGAAGTTGAAAAGCGGAAGTTTTACGCATTAGACATGTTTCCTTATCCTTCTGGAGCAGGACTTCATGTAGGACACCCTGAGGGCTATACTGCTACTGACATCTTATCAAGAATGAAGCGTATGCAGGGCTATAATGTACTACATCCAATGGGCTGGGATGCTTTTGGACTTCCAGCAGAACAATATGCATTAGATACAGGAAATGATCCAGCAGAATTCACAGAACAAAACATAAATACATTTCGTCGCCAAATCAAGGAATTAGGTTTTTCTTATGATTGGGATCGTGAGGTTAACACGACAGATCCAGAGTATTATAAGTGGACACAATGGATTTTTATCAAGCTTTATGAAAAAGGTTTAGCATATATTGATGAAGTGGCTGTTAACTGGTGTCCTGCCTTAGGAACCGTGTTAGCGAACGAAGAAGTAATAGATGGTAAAAGTGAGCGTGGAGGTCACCCGGTTGAGCGCCGTCCAATGAAACAGTGGATGCTTAAAATCACTGAATATGGAGATCGTTTATTAGAAGATCTTGAAGAGTTAGATTGGCCTGAAAGCTTAAAAGAAATGCAACGCAATTGGATCGGTCGTTCAGAGGGTGCACATGTAACGTTTGAAATTGATGGACATGTTGAAACCTTTACTGTATTCACTACTAGACCTGATACTTTATTTGGTGCAACGTATGCTGTTTTAGCACCGGAGCATGCTTTCGTTAGTAAAATAACGACGGATAACCAAAAAGAAGTGGTAGAAGCCTACTTAGATAAAGTAAAAATGAAGAGTGACCTAGAGCGAACAGACTTAGCAAAAGATAAAACCGGCGTTTTCACAGGTGCGTATGCAATTAATCCAGTAAATGGTGAGAAGATGCCAATTTGGATTGCTGATTATGTATTAGCAAGTTATGGAACAGGTGCTATTATGGCGGTTCCAGGACATGATGAACGTGATCATGAATTCGCAGTGAAGTTCGACTTACCTATAAAAGAAGTTGTTGCTGGTGGAGATGTTACGAGAGAGGCTTACACAGGTGATGGTGAGCACGTTAACTCTGAGTTTTTAAATGGATTAGGAAAAGAAGAAGCCATTTCCAAGATGATCTCATGGTTAGAGGAAAATGGCAAAGGTGAGAAAAAAGTTACGTATCGCCTTCGTGACTGGTTATTCAGCCGCCAACGTTACTGGGGAGAGCCAATTCCTATAATCCATTGGGAAGATGGCACAATGACTGCTGTACCAGAAGACCAATTGCCTTTAACCTTACCTAAAACAAAAGAAATTCGTCCTTCGGGAACTGGAGAATCACCTCTTGCGAATATTTCAGACTGGGTAAATGTTGTTGATGAAGCAACTGGTAAAAAGGGACGTCGTGAAACAAATACGATGCCTCAATGGGCAGGTAGTTGCTGGTACTACTTACGTTATATTGATCCAACCAATAGTGAACAACTGGCAGACCCTGAAAAATTAAAACGCTGGTTACCAGTTGATATCTATATCGGAGGAGCAGAGCATGCGGTTCTTCATTTACTATATGCACGCTTCTGGCACAAAGTATTATATGATATCGGGGTCGTTTCAACGAAGGAGCCATTCCAAAAGTTATTTAACCAAGGTATGATACTAGGTGAAAATAATGAAAAAATGAGCAAATCAAAAGGAAATGTAGTAAATCCTGATGATATTATTAAAAGCCATGGTGCTGATACATTGCGTTTATACGAGATGTTCATGGGGCCATTAGATGCATCAATTGCATGGTCAGAAAAAGGCTTGGATGGCTCTCGCCGATTCTTAGACCGTGTATGGCGCTTGTTGGTAGAAGAAAACGGTAAAGTAACTGAAAAGATATCTGGTGATGACCAAGGTCATGCGCTAGAGCGTGTATATCACCAAACGGTTAAAAAGGTAACCGAAGATTATGAGGGATTGCGTTTCAATACTGCTATTTCACAACTAATGGTCTTTATTAATGAAGCGTATAAAGCGACAACCTTACCTAAGATTTATATTGAAGGATTTGTAAAATTACTTTCACCAATTGCGCCACATCTTGCCGAAGAGTTATGGGAGAAGCTTGGAAATACTAATACAATTTCTTATGAGGCATGGCCTGCTTTTGATGAAGGTAAGCTAGTCGAGGATGAGATTGAAATTGTAATTCAGGTAAATGGGAAAGTTAAAGCGAAGTTACACGTACCAACTGATGCAACACGCGAAAAACTAGAAGAGATTGCGATGGCCGATGAATTAGTAAAAGAGCAAATTGAAGGTAAAACGGTTCGAAAGGTAATCGCGGTACCAGGTAAATTAGTAAACATCGTAGCAAATTAAGATGGAACGCACAAGGTTCATTTGAACCTGTGCGTTTTTAATTTCATTTTGCTATAATATCACTAGTTGAAGGAAAGGAATGGATTTTAATGTCTGAAATAGAAATTATTACGACTGAAGAACTCAAGCAGAAACTTGAAAATGGCGAGCAATTAGAATTAGTCGATGTACGTGAAGACGAGGAAGTTGCAGTAGGTATGGTTCCTGGTGCTAAGCACATTAAAATGGGTGAAATTCCAGCAAACCTTGATTACTTCTCCAAAGACAAAGAATACATATTTATTTGCCGTTCAGGTCGCCGTAGTGAAAATGTTTGTTATTATTTACATGAACAAGGTTACAAAGTACGTAATATGGTTGGTGGTATGCTCGAGTGGACTGGTGAAACTAAATAATACCACTTGGGAAACTAAAAACTCTCCTAGTCATAGGGGAGTTTTTGTTATAGAATTGAGTATCCTTAACTAGAAAATAGGAGATAACCTCATGTATCAAACATATACGTTGAAAGAAAAAATTAAACTAATATTCATTATGTTAATTCCTATATTAATTACACAGCTTGGTATGTTTTCTATGGTGTTTTTTAATACCATTATGTCTGGTAAATACAATCCGGCTGATTTGGCTGGAGTAGCCATTGGTTCTTCTATATGGAATCCAATATTTACGGGCTTAAGTGGAATCTTACTAGCAGTATCTCCTATAGCTGCGCAGCGATTTGGAGAGAAAAAAGATAAAGAGGTAACTAGTGTTGTTGTAAATGGAATCAATCTAGCTTTTATCATTGGAATAATTGTTATTTTGGTTGGTGCTTTTATTCTAAATCCTATCTTAGACGCTATGAATTTAGCCCCACGTGTACACAAAACAGCACATGATTATTTAGTTGGATTAAGTTTGGGTATTATTCCATTGTTTATTTTTAATGTTTTACGATCATTTATCTATGCTTTAGGGATTACAAGAATTGTTATGATTATCTTATTAAGCTCTCTTCCAGTGAACTTCTTTTTAAACTATGTTTTAATTTATGGACATTGGGGATTTCCAGAACTTGGAGGAGCAGGAGCAGGTTTGGCTACTTCCTTAACATATTGGGTAATTGCAGGGCTTACAGCATTAATTATAAAAACGAAAATGCCTTTTTCAACATACTCTGTCTTTACAAACTATAAATCTATATCTCTTGAAGAGAGTAAGGAAATCCTAAGAATAGGAGTACCGATGGGGTTATCAACATTTTTTGAAACGAGCATGTTTGCTGTAGTTACAATATTGATTAGCAAATTTGCGATTACAACAATCGCTGCCTATCAAACTGCATTAAATGTCGTTTCTTTCCTATATATGATACCGGTAAGTATTTCTATGGCTTTAACAGTTTTAGTTGGATTTGAAGTTGGGTCAAAAAGATTTAAAGATGCAAAGGTTTATAGTTGGCTTGGCATAGGTTTATCTATGTTAATTGCATTAGTAACTGGATTGTTAGTTGTCCTATTTAGGTATGATGTTGCGGCCCTTTATTCGAATGACCAGGAAGTTATTGTGTTAACTGCCCATTTTTTAATTTATGCTTTATTCTTCCAATTGTCTGATGCGATACAAGCAACTGCTCTTGCAGCTCTCAGAGGCTATAAGGATGTAAATGTAGCTTTCATAATGACACTTGTAGCCTATTGGCTAATTTGCTTACCTCTAGGCTATTACTTGGCTAACTTTACGAAGTTAGGTGCTCCTGGATATTGGATTGGCTTAACCGCAGGATTGCTTGCAGCGGGTGTAGGCTTATCGTTAAGACTAATTCAAATACAAAGAAGATATGAAATAAAATATCCTAAATCAAAAATATCCCCTAGTTTATAATAGGGGATATATGTTTAATTATTCAAGATTACAGAATGTGTATCTCTTATAGATCGTGAAGAAGAACAGACGATATTTCTCCCATTCCGTTTAGCATGATAGAGAGCATCATCGGCTTCCTGGAAAAGAGTATAAGGCTTTTCTAATTCATGATAATAAGCAGCAATACCTACAGAAACAGTGAGGTTTATTTGTTTGTTTCCAGAAAGGTAAAATGGTTCTTCTTCAACTTTCCTTCGAATTCGTTCTGCAATTTCTTTAGCTTTCTCATGATTACAATGTGGAAGAATAATAGAAAATTCCTCACCACCATTTCTTGATAGGACATCCCCTTCTCGAGTTAAACTCTTTAGTAGATTTGCGAGCTGTTTCAATACTTGGTCTCCAGCTAAATGGCCATAGGTATCGTTAATTTGCTTAAAGTGATCAACATCTATAATACAAATTGAACAATCACCCTTCATTTCCATCGTTTTTGTCAAGATGGAATTGTAATAATAATCAAACGAACGAACATTAAATAGTCCAGTTAATGAGTCCCTTTGAGAGCTTTCTTTATATTTTAAATATAGTTCACTGTTTAACCTGATGTAGTTTACAAAATGATAAATTAATGTTCCACCGACCATAGTTGATATTACATGATATAGAGCGAAGTCAAGCACTTCATTAAAGTTATCCACTACAATATATAAGGCTAAGGAAAAGATTGTTTGACTATAGACCAGTAAGGTCAACCACTTCACCCATGGAGTAAGTCTAAGCCTTAAAGATATAAAGCTAGCACCAAAAGCAATTGTAAACATCATAAATAAAGAAACAACTGAAGAGAAGTTATATGCAATTAAGAATCTACCTATAGAAATAACAATTACTGATACTAGAGTCGGTATAAACCCACCAAAGAATGCAACTAATACCACCGGAATATGTCTTAAGTCTAATATAGTAATTTCATTTACCTGTATACTATAGTGCATCAAGATGATACCTAATAAACCTGCGATTAAGCCATCAAGTAATTTTATCTTTAATGGTGAATTCATAGTAAGTCGATTATGTCTAAATAGCTGATGCCATATAAAAGTAAAAGACATTAAAATAGATATATTAATAACTAAATCACTGAGCATCGTTAAAACCTTCCTTAAAATACGATCTTTCTATATATATTCCATTATTTAGTGCTAATGTCCTTCTAAATTATACATTTGTTTTCGTGAAAAAGAAATTATAAAATTTGTAAGATGAAGTCATAAGCAATAATAGAGATAACGCAAAGTGACCAAGCTCACTGACTACATCGATTTCTGAAGTTAGAATATTACTAAATTTCAAAGTTTTTTTCTTCTTCCATAAACTACTAGATAACTAGAAACCCTTATAAATCAACAAGTATGCTCATAGCAAACTTGATTGATTCATAGAAAAAGAGATAGAATAGATATAGATTAAATGGAATCGATTTTCCAGAAAAATAAGCTAACATCGCTTTGTTAGGTAGTAATAATAGGAGGAATTTGCTTGAGTTTATCATTTTCGTTTATTCATGCAGCTGATATACATTTAGATAGTCCGTTAACAGGGCTTGAACAGTATGAAGGGGCTCCTGTTGATAAAATAAGAAGTGCCACTCGAGAGGCATTTAAAAATTTAATAGATACAGCAATCAATAACGAAGTGTCCTTTATTATTATCGCTGGTGATTTATATGACGGTGATTGGAAGGACTATAACACAGGATTATTCTTTGCTAACCAAATGGTACGTTTACAGAAGGAAAATATTAAAGTGTATCTTATTCGTGGCAATCATGATGCAGCAAGTCTCATCACTAGGGAATTAAAGCTTCCAGATAACGTTCTTGAATTTTCTGTAAAAGAAGCAGAATCATATATTGATGACGATCTTAGGATTGCTATCCATGGACAAGGCTTTGCTTCTCGTGCTGTTGAAGAAAATCTAGTGAAAAATTACCCTAGACGACATGAGGGTTATTTAAATATCGGAATTCTACACACGAGTGCTACGGGAAGCGAAGGTCATGAAACATACGCCCCTTGTTCAGTGGAGGATATGAAGGGGCTAGGCTATGATTATTGGGCTCTTGGGCATATTCATTTAAGAGAACTGCTGCATGAAAAAGACCCGGTAATCCTATTTCCAGGTAATATTCAAGGGAGACATATTAAAGAAACAGGAGATAAAGGTTGCTCCATTGTAAAAGTTGAAGAAGGCATGGTCGATTCGGTAGATCACATATCACTTGATGTATTGCGTTGGGAGCTTTGTGAGGTAGATGCAAGTGAAGTTGAGAGTATAGATGAATTAATGAATGCGGCACGCGAGTTATTAGAGATAAAGTATCAACAAGTTGATGGAAGGTTCCTTGCTATTAGATTCAGGATTTATGGAAGTAGTAAAATTCATCAAGAGTTACTAATATCAAAGGAACATGTAATAAATAATCTACGTTCGATCGCTTTGGATGTAGGTTTAGGTGATATATGGGTTGAAAAAGTAAAAGTTGAAACAACAAGATCAGTAAATATTGATGAACTTAAGGAACAGAATACACCTTTAGCAGTTATTTTAGAATTTATTAAAGAAGCCAGAAACAATGAAAGCATGTTAGACGATTTGCTGTCGGAATTTCAGGATATCGGGCAGACACTTCCATATGAACTACGAAATAGTGAAGAAGGCCTGAATTTTAATGATAGTGACAGTATTAAAAAGAGAATCGAAGATGTTGAAGATTTAATTCTTTACTATTTAACAAAGACAGGAGTGGAAGTGTGATGAGATTTGATTACTTGAATTTACGAGCATTTGGTCATTTCACTGACTATGAACTTCTATTTGATCAAATGAAAAACTTCCACTTGATATATGGACCGAATGAAGCAGGTAAAAGTACTACACTAAGATCAATAACCCACTTTCTCTATGGATTTCCACAGCAAACGAATGACTCATTTCTCCATAGTAATACAAAGCTTCGAATCGAAGGACAATTAAAAAAATCAACGGGTGAAAGCTTACAATTTATTCGTAGAAAAGGAAACAAAAATACAATTCTTGATGTTGATGGTGCTTCTTTGGATGAAAATGTGGTCGACCATTTTTTACAAGGAATCAGTGAAGAGCATTTCTTAAATATGTTTGCTCTTGATCATGTGCGTCTTCGTGAAGGCGGAGAGAGCTTATTGCAAAGTGGTGGAAACCTAGGTGAAAGCTTATTTTCAGCTGCATCAGGAATTAACATACTCCGAAAGGTTTTTGAAGACCTAGACAAAAAGTCGGGTGAGTTATACAAAAAACGTGGTTCAACCCCTGAAATTAATAAACTCTTAAAAGAAGAAAAAGAACTAAAAAAACAAATTTCGGAGTATCAACTAAAAGTACAGGCATGGAAAGATCTTGAAAGAAGATACACAGATGGTAAAAAGCAGATTGACACCATTAGTAAAGAGGTTAGAGAACTACGTGGTAAACAAGACAAGTTACAACGCTTGAAATTAACACTCCCAAAAATCGCCAAGCGAGAAGATTTACGACAAAAGCTAGAAGAACTTGGCGAATTACCAACTATGCCAGAAAACTCCACTGAGTTACGAAAAGAGAGTCAGCAAAAGCTAGATTTAGCGAGCCTAGATAAAAAGAAGGCTGAAAATGAACAACGAGATCTTCAGTTAGAAATGGAAAAAATCACTATTCCCATTGGTATATTGGAGCAAGCAGCAAGTATCAATTCTCTCTACCGTGAAGTGCAGTCCTATCAAAATCAGGTAAATCAGGTTCCTAGACTAGAAGGTGAAATAGGAATTCTTAAGGAGAGAGTACTAGCTGTAATGAAGGAGATAGACCCTTCGAATGCTGAATTAGAATCTATTGATAAATTTCGTATTACTTCAGAAAAAAAAGAAACAATTCGTGAGCTGTGTAAAGAAAAGCCGCTACTGGATCAAGCGCTTCAGGAATACACCAAAGAGCGAGGTGAGATTGAAGAAGAATTGATAAACAAAAGAAAGGAATTAGACTCTCTTCCGCAATTGCTAAATACGGAGGAACTGGAAGATGTGATTGATCAAGTAAAACGTACTGGAGATATCGAAGAAGTTATTACTCAATTAATTTCAGATTATAGCCAAAAAGAACTACAAATTGAGGAAGAAATTAAATTGTTACCGCAATGGCGTGGTAGTTATCAGGAGTTAATGAATCTTGAAGTAGCTATCCTAACGGAAACGATAAATAAGTACGAGCAGGAACAAACACGATTAACTAAAATGCTGGATAAAGTTAAGAACCAACTTTCAACACAGAAAGAACTGATTGAAGAACATGAAGAAAAAATCAGAGAGCTAGAAGCATTGGCAGAAATTCCTTCAGAAGAAACGTTAATCAAAGCTCGAACTCATCGGGACCAGGAATGGCAGTCAATTAGTAGCAAGCTTAAAAATTGGAACACGCATACCTCAGCACAAATGTCGTTTTGGGAAGAGTCAAATGAAAGTGCGTTTGAAAAGAGTATGAAAAATGCAGATAGTATAGCGGATAAAATGAGGTTTGAAGCAGCAAAGGTCGGAGAAAAGAATAAGAGATTATCAGATATTGATAGTTGTAAAAAGAAGGTCCAAGAAATAGAACTTGAAGAGAAAAGACTCCATGATGAAATGATAGTATGGGAAACTGCTTGGAGAGAACTTTGGAAGCCTACAACCATTACACCTTTAACCCCTGCAGAAATGAAGGAATGGATAAGTAAGTTTGAATTTATTAAAGTGCTTGTGAAAGAAAATGAGAAAGTCAAAAAGTCAATCAGAGAGCTAGAAAGTAAGAAAGAGCAATTAAGAACTACCTTAAAGGTATCCCTATCTATGTTTACTAAAGTATCTTCGGAAAAATCCCTAAATGAAATACTTAGTATTGCAGAAAGACAGTATAAGAGTATTTTAGAAGTTGAAGCCAAAAGAAATAGGCTAGTAGAAGGGATATCTGAGATAAACCGAAGGCTGAATACGAATGAACAGAAAGTAAATGATACAAAAAGAAAAATAAGCTATTGGAACAAAGATTGGGAAGAGGTTATCCTAAATACTAATATTTCATCTAATATCTCTGTAAAAGTTGCTGAAAGCCTACTTAGTAAATATGAAGATTGCTCTAAGACTTATGAAGAGTTTAAGAGGGTTGAAAAGGACCTAAAAGCTGTTAAGATACAAATCTCACAATTTGAGAATAGTGTATCCTCTCTTTTACATTTGGTTGATTTTAAAATGGAACTTGAGAATACCGATCTTATTGTTAACCATTTATATGCAGCACTTCAAAAAGCTCAGACTGATCGTAATGAACTGACAAACCTAGAAAAACAATTAAAGAAGCTTCGTGATATTATTAGAAATGCTGAAGAAGAAATAGAAAATGCGACTTCAGTAATAAGTGGGTTACTGCGTACGGCAGATTGTCAGGAAATTCACGAGCTCGAAAATCTTGAAAAAAGGTTTCTGTTAAAGGAGAATTACATGAAGGATATTCGAGCTATTGAGGAGGAGCTTCTGCTAAATGGGAACGGTTTATCACTACATGACGTTTTGGAAGAGTCCAAAGAAGCAAATCATGATCAGCTAGGAATCCAAATCGAGGAAATTATGCAGAAGCTAGAGGAAATCGAACCATTACGCTCTCAAATGGAACAGAACTATGGTGTTGTAAAAAAAGAGTATGAAGAAAAAGTCCAAGGAAATAGTACATCTTCAGTTACTGCAGAACAAAATAAAACAAGTTTGCTTACTAAACTTGCTAATGTTACAGATCAATACGTTAATTTAAAGCTGGCGTCTATACTGTTACAGAGGGGTATAGAGCACTATAGAAATCAAAATCAAGATCCTATTTTAAGTAGGGCTAGTGAGCTGTTTGCAAGATTAACATTACAATCGTTTAGTGGTTTACAAGTTGATTATGACGAGAAGGACCAGCCTGTACTAATGGGTGTTAGATCCAATGGAGACAAAGTACCGGTTGAGGGTATGAGTGATGGTTCAACAGATCAACTCTACTTGGCACTTCGCATTGCTAGTATTGAAAAATATGCATCAGAAAATGAACCGATGCCTTTTATTTTGGATGATATTCTTGTCCACTTTGATGATATTCGTGCTAAAGAAACTTTAAAAATCTTATTAGAACTTTCAAATCATACCCAAATTATCTTCTTCACTCACCATTCTAGACTAGTTGAAATTATGAATGAAATTACACTCGATTCAGAATATCAATTAAAAGAAATTAATAGTAAAGAAACAGTAACAGCTTAATTAAGTTATAACAAAAAGACGAAACCATCTTGAAGGTTTCGTCTTTTTGTATTTTTTTGGAAAAATTATTAATCAGTACCTTGCATTATTCACTAGTGTATTGTAATATGTAATTTATGGAAATTTAGTGGTTAAATTTGGATTACTATTAAATAATGATTAGTACTGAACAATGTTTTGTAGGGGGAGTAAATTTGAATGTCCAATTTAAAAAAGGAGCCTTGGAGTTATGTGTGTTGATTCTAATTTCTAAAAGAGACCAGTATGGTTATGAATTGGCCCAAAATATATCAAATAAAATTGAAGTGGCAGAAGGAACCTTATATCCATTATTGCGAAGATTAACAAAGGATGAGTATGTTTCTACTTATTTAGCTGAATCGTCTGAAGGACCTCCAAGGAAATATTATGCTTTAACGGATAAAGGAAAGGGCTATATGAAATTATTAGTTGAGGAATGGCGACAATTTGCAGGTGCTGTAAATGAATTTATTGAGGAGGGTCAGCAACATGGAGAAGAATAGGTTTATTAATGAGCTTAATAGGCATTTAGAGAAGGTACCAGAGCACGATCGAAGAGAAATGCTATATGACTATGAAGAACATTTTTCAATAGGTTTGGCTGAGGGAAGAAGTGAAGATGATTTAATTTTGGAACTAGGTGATCCTAGTTTGATCGCTAGAGATTTATTAGCCGATTATCGTGTAACAAAAGCTGAAAATGATAAGTCGATACCTAATATGTTTAATGCAATTGTCGCAGCTATTAGTCTTAGTTTCTTTAATCTAGTATTTATCCTTGGGCCAGTTATAGGAGTATTTGGAGTATATGTTGGACTGTGCTTAACTGCAATTGCCTTTACATTATCACCGTTAGCTATCTTTCCTTCAATTTTCTTTAATGGATTTGAGAGATTACCATTTACATTTTTTGTATCGTTAATACTTTGTAGTTTAGGTATCTTATTAAGTGTAGGTATGATCTATGTTGGTAGATATTTCTATAATTTAATTTTACGTTACATCAAATTTAATATTCGCGTAATAAAGGGAGGAAAAGCAGCATGAAAAAGGTTGTACTGGGTGCGTTAGTACTATTAATTGTTGGTTTAGTTGGATCTGTAGCAACTGCTAGTTTTTCTGATGTATTTTCGGTCAACACAGTTGAAGTATATGAAGAGAAAACAGTAAAGGCAAGTTCAGTTGAGACAATTACCGTTAAGTTATCATCAACAGATTTACAGTTAGAACCAATTAGTGGTGATGAAATTATTGTAGAACTAAGTGGGAGTGTAAGCAAGAAGATTAAAGACCAATATGAGCTCATAGTGGTTGAAAAAGGAGACAGGTTAGAAGTTTCTTTAGACAAACTAGATGTTATGTTCTATGTAGGGGTTACAAGGGTAGATCTAGACTTAACAGTGAAACTGCCTGAAAAAATCTATCAATCTATTCTTATTGAGGCATCATCAGCTGATGTTGAAATGAAGGATCTCCAATTGGGTGAAGTGAGGACGAATGTAAGTTCAGGGGATGTTACGTTTGAAAATATTACTACTGAAGAACTTGTACTAGAAACATCAAGTGGTGATATAAAATTGATGAATTCTAAGGCTGACCTCTTCAATCTTGCTACTTCTAGTGGAGATGTGATAATAGAGGATTTAACAGGAGATATAAGAGTTAATACGACTTCAGGCAGAATAAGCTTAGAGAATGAAGAAGTGAGTGGGAATATGGATTTTACTGCTACAAGTGGTGATGTAGATGTACGTTTTAAAAGTAAACCAAATGCAATCTCTTTAGATTTTAAAGGGTCTTCAGGAGAAGGAATTGTAAATGTAGAAGGTTTCAGTTTTAGTGAAAAATCAGAGGATAGAGTTGTCGGCCAAATCGGCAAAGCAAGTTATGAATTGAAGGTTAGAACAACTTCTGGAGACTTTACGTTAAATTAAAAGAGAAAAAGATTCGAACGGTCCGAGAACAGTGAAAGAGAGTATTGAATCCCGGTATCAAAGTCAGAAAGAGGCATGAAGCTTAAATTCATTGAATACACATGTAACAAGCTACATCTAAGAAAATACATACATGGTGGTGGAAAATATGATTGTGAAAAAGCAGTTTCTAATTAATGCGAATAGAAATGATGTTTGGGAAGTATTTATGAATCCTGAAAAGTTGGCTACATGTGTACCAGGATGTAAAGAGATAAAAGTGGTGTCCCCAACAAGATATGATGCAGTTGTGGAATTAAAGGCACAGTTAATGAAATTAAAGTTTCAGGCAACGGGGGAGCTAAAAAATGCGATTGAGAAGGAGCAGCTTACAGTAGAGATGACGGGAAAGCCACTTGCAATGGTAGGACTCTTTCAAAATACAATGACTGTTCACCTTTCAGATGCTGAGCCTGGTGCTACTATGGTGGATTATGAGATGGATATACAGGTATCAGGAAAACTAGCAACAATGGGATCTAAACTTATGAAGGGTTCACTTTCAAAATCAGCGGGTGAATTTGCGGAAAACGTACAAAGTTTATTTCAGCACTCATAAATGAAAAGGGCCTAAAACTCAAATGCATAAAAGCATTGTGTTTTAGGCCCTACTTTTTATTTTCTTTTCCTTAGTCTAAACTTTCTATTCGGTAATTTGAACCTACGCTTAGGAAACTTTATTTCTTTTTCTTTTACAAAGCGAAGAAGGATAAATAAGATGTAAGTTCCTAAAGCGACATAAAAGAAAATAGGCACATTTTTTGATTTCGTAATAAGGTAAGTCATATACAAGAGAAATATTGTAACTAAGAAACTATATTTTGGTAAAGGAATATCCTTAAAACTAGGGATTTTAAACGAGCTTGCCATTAAAATTCCTAGTACAAAATAAATTACCGCAAATATTGGTACTGGTATCACTTTATAAAACAGAACAAGAAAAGCAACTAATCCACCAGCAAATGTAATAGGTATACCTCTAAAATATTTTGAGGGCTCATTGGTTGATGTTAAATTAAATCTAGCTAGTCGATAGGCACCGAAAAGTGGAAACACCCCAGCAATAACCATCCCTGCCATTCCATAATCAACAAAATATGTATAAATGGCTAAAAAGGCAGGAGCGATACCAAATGACACTATATCAGCTAATGAATCCAATTCCTTTCCAAAATCATTGGAAACACCAAGTATTCGAGCAGCTCTTCCGTCAAGAGCGTCTAACATCATTGCGATAAAAATTAATATCGTGGCATTTCGAATGTCTTGATTAATAATATAACCTAAGGAAAGAAAACCACAAAATAAATTACCAAATGTTAATGCATTTGGTATATATCTTTTTGACATACGCACACATCCTTATATCTCTTGAACTAAATATATCACATTTTTAAACGAAATAGCACATGACTCCAATTATTTTAAATTCAGCTTTCCTTTTACTGTTGGGCCTTTCTAATAAGCGCATTTTATTTCTCTTTTAGTTTATTTGCAAAAGTTTGAGGTATTCTCAATAGGAATTATGCTAATATATGGATATTACCCTCAGAATACAAGTCTAATCATAATTCTTATATTTTACGAACACATATAAGACTATTCAAGATATGAAAACATTGAATTAAATATACAATTGCTCGTAGATACTTTATACCATTGGGAGGTATTAAATTGTCTCAAAAAAAAACGATTGAAGAGCTTGAGAAGAAAGTTGATGCACTTCAAAGGGAAGCTCGTGATCTTAAAGTGATGATCTTGGAGTTGAAAAGGGAAGAGAAGGAAAGCCAAACTGACAGAATAACCGAACCTACCCCTGATATAACTAACTATCAGAAAGATATTAAATCAAAAGGTATAGTAAGAGAAGAAAGAGAACCGATTGATTGGGAACGACAGATTGGTCAAATTTGGTTACCAAGAATTTTTATATTTGTACTATTATTAGGTGTTATTTGGGCGTTTAAGGCGGCATCAGATTATGGCTATTTAAATAATTCCGTTAAAATAACCATTGGCTATCTGTCTGCTGTAATCTTATTATACATAGGTGGGCGACAAATAAGGAGTAACAGAGTTGCGTTAGGACAGGTTTTATTTGGAGGAAGTACCATCCTTTTGTTAATCGTTACTTTTGCGATGCATGTTCTATATAATATGGTCCCTTTGCTCGTGGCACTAGTATTAAATTTAATTTGGATTGGGATGGGAATATACTTCTCACATCTTTTTAAATCACAGCCGCTTGCCGTACTCACAGGTATTGGAGGTTATCTCATTCCCTTCTTACTTAAAAATAATGATCCGAATATACTAAATTTAGTGATCTTTGAAACCATATTCTACTGTATATTACTGTTATTTGCTTTAAAAAAGCAGTTCAAAATTCTTTACCTTGTTTCTTTTGTAATGTTACATATCACCTTATTAGCTTCAATAGCGATTACTGGATCTGGACAGGAAAAAACATTTGGGATAGCTGTACTAATTCAACATGGATTATTGGTAGCTACTTTCTTTTTAAAAAAGGACTTTATGAAATACCAAATGGGTGTATTGTACACCAGCTTTATATTGACAATGTCTTGGGTCGGTTTATCCTTTCCTGAGACTCAGTATGAAATGATTGTACTCTTAACCTTTGCATTGTACTCTTTTTTATCAATCATTTCCTGGAATAAAGATACAACAAGGATTCCTATAACCCTTTCAATATCAACATTAGCTTTGTTATTATTTTTAATAAGTAAGTTTGATGAAGAAAATATCATGGGGTTAATTGTTCTTCAAGGATTATTATCAATCTATATAGGAATACTTGCATCGTCGAAACTTCAACAAGCTGTTGGTGCAAGCATTTATGTGTTAAGTGGATTGGTTATAATTAGCACTGATTTTTATTCAATTGCCTCCATTGATTTTCTAAACTGGGTAGTATTACTCGGAACCTTGATTGTAGTAGTAAGGTTGTTACCTTCAGTAGAAGTAATCAAGGAGAATGAGATTACGAAAGTAAGGCAGATTATTCATATTGTTTTTATGGTGTTATTGCTCCCATTTATTACACATACTGTACAAGCTTTAACACATGAATTTACACTTAATATTAAATATATGGCTGTATCATCTTCTTGGGGAATTTATGCATTTATTGGAGTAATTCTAGGTTCAATCAAGAACTATAAACCATTAAGAGTTTTTGGGTTAATTCTGTTATTCATTACTTTAGCTAAACTGTTTTTCGTCGACTTAACCTATGTTTCGATCTTTATAAGGGCTGTCTTATTCATAGGACTTGGAATACTCGGTATTATAGGATCGAGAATTCTCTATAAAAACGAATACAAATAAAACAATGGTGTCAGGAGTTACTGACACCATTTGATTTGAATTCTGCCATTCAACTAATTTCTTGTAAATTTAACAGGAAAATGCTTTAATAGTTAAAAGCGGTAAAGTGAGGAGTCGGTATTCATGGAAGGCAATGTATTAGTGATTGGTCTAGGCTTAATTGGAGGGTCAATCGCTTTATCTATAAAGGATGAGCATAAATGTAAATTAATGGGCTATGATCTAAACCAAGATCGAGTAAGGCTTGCTAAATCCCTGAATGTAATTGACGATTGCGTAATGACTATAGAAGATGAAGCACAAGCTGCAGATCTTATTATAATTGCGGTTCCTGTCACGGAGACAATAGCCGTTTTACGTGAACTAGCAAAATTAAAATTGAAAAGCGGAGTAATAATAACAGATGTTGGAAGTACAAAAAAAGTCATTGTAGATGAGGCTTGTAATGTACTACCAGATTATGTTGATTTTATAGGTGGACATCCTATGGCAGGCTCACATAAGAGCGGGGTGGAAGCAGCAAAAAAAGATTTATTTGAAAATGCTTTTTATGTACTAACTCCGACACCTCACACATCCGAATCAGCAATTTCAACTCTAGAGAAGTGGCTAGCTTGTACTAGATCAACAATTGTAAAAATGAATGCAGAGGAGCATGATCATGTAGCCGGAGTAGTTTCTCACTTTCCACATATTATTGCATCAAGCCTTGTCGAACATGCTGAAATTTACCATCAAGAAACACCAATTATTCAAGATTTGGCTGCTGGTGGTTTTAAGGATATTACTAGAATCGCATCATCTAATCCGAAAATGTGGAGCGATATTTTATTACACAACCGAGAAGGTATTTTGCAACAGTTTGAAGTTTGGATGGATCAGATGAATAGAATACAAGAAAGTATTCGAAATTCTTCTAGAGATGAAATCTATCACTTTTTTGAGCATGCTAAAGAATTCCGTGATGAATTTTCTACTCGTAAAGGAAGGGCACTTGCCACTTACTTTGACTTATTCATTGACATTCCTGATAGCCCGGGGGTGCTTGCAGAAATTACAAACATCTTGGCAAAAAACGAAATTAACATAACAAATATTGAGATAATTGAAAGTCGGGAAGATATTTATGGGGTATTACGCGTGAGCTTCAGAAATGAAAATGATCGTGTCCGAGCAAATAAGTTAATATCACCAATCTATGAAACTTACATTCTGCAATAGTGCAAAATAAAACCTTTGGTCTTCGTAATATAGAAGTCCAAAGGTTTTTTTATGAGAAAAATTCCAAAAAGGAAAGGTTATTTTTAATTAGAGGTCATGACGAGCCTGTTAATTTGCATATTATAGTAATGATTACCAGTCCACATGCAATATTTCATTTGCGAGGAGTCTAATATATGGGAAAACGAAAAATGCGATATGGATTTGTTTTTATATTAATAATGGCATTGGTCTTGCTTTCTCCCTTTCAGAGCAAGGCAGATACAGATCCGCGTATTCCAAAGAATAAAATTGTAGCCCTTGTTTACGATGATTCTGGGAGCATGTGGGTACAGTCCGACCAGAAAGGACAAGAGTATCCAATTGATAATTGGAAGTATGGAAATTATGCTCTCCAAAGCTTTATGGCCATGCTCGATAGCCAAGATAAACTAGATGTTGTTTATATGAGCCACTCCCATTTTGCAGAATCTATTGAACTGGATCAACGTCTAAGGCAGAGAGAGGTTGAACATGTAAGATCATGGGAAGGTAAAAGTAATACACCCCTTATCTCTATCCATACAGCGATAGACCAGCTAGAAAAAGGTATGGAGGCAGAGCCTCGAGCAGATTTTTGGTTAATTGTTTTAACTGATGGGATTTTCAACGAATTAAACTACTTAGATTCAAATTTAACTAAGCAAAATATTAATCAAAGCAAGCAGAGACTGTTTAATGAATTAAAACAATTAAAAACAAAAATGGAAGAAAAAGGTGCAACTCTCCAAACCGCCCTCATTCCGATTGAATCTTATTTAAAGCCTGATGAAGAGTTAATGATGGCTGACTTTAAACGAGAATGGGTTGAAAGTACAGGGGGAGTGGTTTTAGAAAGTGATGGACAGCTTGACATTATCCATCGAATAAACGAGGTTGCTGCACTTATGACAAATCGTGACTCAGGTGATGAACAGCTTTTTCAATTAAATCCAGTGGTAGAGTTAAATCAGTTAACGTTACAATCTCCTTTCCCACTTAGGAGAATTACCATAATGGAACAAACGACAGATGAGAAAGCATCCTTTTCAATGAAAGAATTTATCATAAATAACCAATCAGTAGAGGAAGGAATCGAAGGGCCCTATACAATAGCTACACCACATGATCCATTTCAATTAAATCCACCAATTAGGGGGACACTAACTCATTTCAAAAATGAAGTTA
The DNA here is from genome assembly GCF_017873715.1 of Cytobacillus luteolus. Classification (NCBI taxonomy): domain Bacteria; kingdom Bacillati; phylum Bacillota; class Bacilli; order Caryophanales; family Bacillaceae; genus Litchfieldia; species Litchfieldia luteola. Next base: position 431,244 of record NZ_JAGGKM010000004.1, on the reverse strand, counting down.
ACAATTCAATTATACCAGAAGGAACCTACAAAATCGTTTTTAATGAACCACTGACAGATGAACAGGTTAAGAATATGCAAATTCTTGCGGAACCAGCAATTGACTTTAGTATAGATTTCAAAAAAAGGAATGAGGATGGTAGTTTAACAGACGATTCATCTGCTTTTTTTGCTGGAAGCGATATGCAGATAGGAGTAACTCTTATAAAAGGTGAGAGTGATCCAACTGAAATTAATCTCCGTGAGTTAAAGGTAGGAAACCTTTTTGAAGTTGTTGCAATGATCGATGACAAACAAGTGCCATTAACGTATGATAACGAACTAAATAAATTTATTGGAAATTTTACCTTAGTTGAAAAAGAGTCAATTCCGGTAAATGTGAAAGTTATTATCAAAGGCTTTTATCAGAAGGAGAAAGAAACTTCTCTTAAGGGATATCCAATCAGATCAATGGAACTTGTAGCTAGTTCAAAGGATTGGGAGGCTCGTCTTGGAGAGTTAGATAAAGCTGAATCTTTTAAAATTACACCCTATGTAAACGGGAAAGAAATGTCGGAACAAGAACTAACAGAAATTTTTCACTCAGTTACAATTAACCTACCAAATGACCTTGATTTTAGTGTTAGACAGCAAGGTAATCAAATACTAGTAAATTTTCATGACAAGTGGCCAGTATTTCGAACTTCTGTCGGAGATATACCCTTTGGGGTGAGCCTTATAGGGAAGTATCCCGGGGAAATGGCGGAATCTACCTTTTCGATACACGTAAAGGACATTCACTGGCTAGAAAAGTATGGAGCTTTTTTACTAATAGGACTTATTCTCCTTCTGCTAGCAATCTATATCTTCGGTATTATTGTTAAGCCAAGATTTGATTACAACAGAATCGCTATAGAATACAAACAAAGTAAAAGACGGGACAAAATACGAGACAAAAAAGGAAACACTGAGCATTTTTACGGGAGCTGGTTCAAACGTTGGCTGATACCATTTGTTGCTGAGAAGAAAACGATTAATGATTTGACGTTTAAAGCCCATTCTAAAAAAGACCGAGTATTACTTACAAAAGAATGTCAGGACGAAAATATGATTGTTCGTCAAGAAAAACTACTAGAGCGAAGTAATATGGAAGACATTCTGATTTTTAATAATGATGAAATAAAAATAGAGAGAGGGAATCGGAATATTGCCTATATCTTTAAATCGCATATGTGAGGCTGAAGTAAAAAAGGGGGAAAAAGAATGACTTTTAATGTACCCACGATATTAATTGGATTAGGTGGGATTGGAAATCAGATTGTAGATATGGTCTATGGAAGCATCCCAAAAGAGAGTCGAGGGCGTATCGCAGTACATGCCTTTGATACAGATGTAAATAGTATTACTCAATTAGAGCACCTAAAAAACCATGTAACACAAACAAGCTCAAAGCATTCAGTTGGAGAGTATTTATTATCGAATGAAGATTTATTGCAATGGTTTCCAAATAATGCTCATTTAAAAAGAAAGACAATGACTGATGGGGCAGGTCAAGTAAGAGCTGTTTCACGCCTAGCTTTTCGTTCAAGTATGGCAGAAGGAAAGCTAAATGCAATGTGGGATGGAATAGAAAGCATCTTTCCTGTGGATAGTGATGCAAACAAATATGGAGTAAGGGTTATTATTATTAGTTCATTGGTAGGGGGAACAGGTTCAGGAATCTTCTTGCAAATTGCCCTTTATTTACGGGAGATGTTAGAAAGAAAACTAGGCACCGATAGTGTTCTCCTCCGAGGAGCCTTCTTATTACCGGATATTTTTGTTCGAAGTAATACATTGGATCGAACCGAATGGGAGGCAGTTCAAGCGAATGGGTATGCAAGTTTAAAAGAGTTAAATGCAATAACATTAAGTGCTTCAGGATATAGTAAGCAAAACGTGACGATTGAGCTTGAATACAGGCCCAATCAAGTTGATTTAGAAGGTCGAACAACACATGCTATTACGAACAAGCACTTACCTTATGATTTTTGCTTTCTATACGACTATGAAAATACAAAGGGTCAGCATTTAACGAATGTTTCAGAATACCTAGATCAAGTTTCTCGTTCCATCTACCTTCAGTTATTTAGTCCAATATCAGCTAAAAGCTTTTCTCAAGAAGATAACCAAATTAGAGGGCTTGTAGAATCCTATGGTACCGCTAGATATTGTGGGGCTGGGGTTGCATCCCTTACTTATCCTTATGAGGACATTGTTGATTACTGTGCGTTAAAATGGTCAATTAATGGTCTGGATGATTCATGGTTATTACTAGACCAATTATATTCTGAAGATAAAAAACGATATGAGAACGACTTAAGAAATGGTATTAATTCGGATATGCCCGAGTTAAGAAAACGCTATGTTACCTACTTTAATAAGCTAGCTAATGACCCTGAAAAACCAGATCCATTTTTCCGCCAGCTTGATTTACAAGTACACGAACTAGAAGATAAAGGGAAAAAAGGTGCACCTAAGGCTGAATTATTTATAGATGCAATTGAAGAGTATGTAAAAGGCGTTATTAATGATGATATAGAGCTTAAAGAAGATTATGAAGATGAATGTCGCATTGATGAAGGAGCACTAAAAGTCAAAGATCAGGCAAAAAAAGAGGTTGGTAGAATCGAAGCTGCACTCGAAGACTATGCAATTGAGATCAACAAAAAAATAAATGAATATAGCCAATTCATTGTTCATCAAATCATAGATGCAGATTCTCATTCTCCGGACGGTGCAAAAGGACACTCTTTTCGACTGAATACATGGATGCTAAAAAAGGATCAACCACTTCATCCAGTTGCAGCCCGGTATGTACTTTATAGTATTCATAATGAGTTACTAGAGGCCATTTCGTCTCTAAAAGAAGAAAATCGATTAATGAAAGAGCAGATTGACCGTTACGAAGAGATTTATGACCTTGATCGTAATGATGATGAAGTGGATGATGCAGTTCGCCGTGTTGACCTTGCATTGGGGCAAGGATTTATTACCAGTGTATTCAGAAGTCATTTTAAAGACTTTATTCAAGAGTATCAGCATAAAGCGAGTCGTCAGCTAACTACACTCAATAAATATAAAGTGTCAAAGCTGTTAGAGGTTGTTTATTCATCTATCAATCAATCTATAAGAGATATGCTTTCAAATTGGGAACGCTTCTTTGACAATTTAAAGGAAACAAGAGATACGCTATCGGCTGATATTAATCAATTATCCACGAAATTTGAAGGCATTAGTAATCCAACTAAAATCTACGTGCTTGCTAACAAGAAAATGTTAGATCAAACGTGGGAGCGTATTCGCCAAACAGTCGATAACGGTCTATTGCCAAACGATATAGCGGGTAAAATTTATTTAAGCCTTTATCGTCAATTTATTGAAAGAAAAAATAGTCGAGGGTCAGAAGAATATTTTCAAGAGATAAAAGTTGAAACATTTTACAGAGATAATGTATTAGCATTTTGTAGAAATGAATTAATGACAAAGCACCATGACAAGCTTGATATTACAATTTTACAAGCACTTAGACTTGAAGCTTCTAGGCTAGGATTAGAACCAGAGTCTTATATTTTTCACAAAATAAAAAGTCTAGATGAATTGGCTCAACCTTTTATTCCTTTGACTAACAGTTTTAGAGAAATAAAGATTTGGGGAGTACATGTTGAAAGTGATAAGCAACTATCTGAGCAATTAAGAAATCGTTTGTTTAACGAAAAGCAAATTGTAGATGAGGCTTTTAAAAGAAATGAAATTATCTGTTATCGAGCACATTATGGATTGTCAGTAAGTGACTTCTCAAAGTTTGCTTCGAATAATAGAAATAATCGACCTGGTGTTTACTATGAGGCTTACCACCGTTTAATTAGCCGGTTGAATGAAGATGAAAATAGAACGATTACACCTCACCTAGATCGTCGCTGGCACTTACCTGCATACATGCCAGATTTAAATCCAGAACAAGCAGAGCTAGAGACAAATCGAACAGATCGTGCTTTATTAGTAGGTCTGATTAATGGATGGTTACAGTTAGTTAACTCGGATGGTAGTAAAGTATTCCAATATAGTGGGAATCAAGGAACGAAATTAATCTTAAAATCAAATGAAAAAGTGTATGAGGAGATTTACTTACTACATGATGCACTTCCACATAATCCTGTTATCTATGATGAAATACTCGAAAGGTTTGGAGAAAAACAGGAGCTACAAATAAGAAACAATAGAGAGATAGCAGACCATGATTTTATTAAGGGTTCATTAGAAGTCTCCAAACTGAATAAGGATGGTATTGTGAATATCCTAGATGTTGTTCTGTCATATGATCAAAATCATTATACAGATATGGCGCTTACAGAAAAGGCAGATCGTTTAAGACAATGCTTATTAAATGAAATTGTAGATTACTATAGTAAGGTTTATCGCCCTGATTCCGCTAAAAGAGAGGCTGCGAATTTTATTAAACGATTATGGGATTTATCCTTAGTAAGGATGCAAACACATATTGAATCTGAAGAATATAACAAATGGTTAAACGATATCAATAATAAATTATACACACTAAGGCAGGATAAAGTTCTCCAGTAGGTGTGAAAAATGAGGGATGGTGTGGTTTGCATACAATCGTAATTCGAATTGGTAAAAAATATGAGGACTGGCATTTAATTGAGCCATTATTTTATAAGCTTGAAGAAAGAAAGAAACTAATCTTTTTTTGGGAGGAGGAGGCTTCGGCCTCTAAACCTCTCTTTTTAACATTAGTAGATAGAATTATTGAGCATATTGAGAGACACAAAGTCCTAAATTGGCAGCTATTCTTTTTGACTAGTTCAAATGACGAGAGGTCAAGGCAATATCGATTTGCCACGCAGTTGGTTGACTTGAAAAAGAATTTGTTGATGCCACTTAAGGCAAAAGGCTTTCACCCTCAGAATGTTGTTATGCACATGATTGACATTATTCAGAGAAATCCAGACTACTCTCCTCCACAAGAAATATTAAAAATGTATTGGGAACTTGATAATCATGGCTATAGAATATCTGATTGTCATACACAAGGTAATACATTCATGTTGGAAGAGATTAAGGCTCTTGATGAAAAGTGGGGAGAAAAGGTCTGTCTTCAAGATGCCGGCATATTGGATAAGCCAAATCTTGAATTTATAAAGGATCTTTCCTCAAAGTGTGATCGTGTTATCATTCATCTTACAGAATTAATTGAAAGAAAAAAATCACAGCTTGACCAAAAAGAACTTGGTGGTGACGATTGGTTATCGACTGATCAACTCAATGCAGTTCTGATGGATTTCACATCAAAGGTAAAGAAGTTATGTACCCCTCCTTTGACCCCTCTACTTACAAGTTTTAAGCCTTCATTGGAGCTTGCAAACATCTTGAAATACCATGTAGGCCTTGTAAGTGAAATGGAAGATATTCGGATGGTTAGACAGGAAATTTATATGGGATCTCATCGGGAGAGGTTGAAGGGATATATTGAACTTGCTTACTTTTTACTAACCATTTCTCATCATCCGAAACTAATTGAACGGATTGAAAAGGGAAGTTCAAGTGCCATTCAAGTGTCCTTAAATGATGAAAGGCTTGAACAGCTATTATCTAATTATTATTTCTCCTTAGTTTCGATGAAGAAAAAGATAGAAGATCGCTTAATTGTAGAAAATCAATTTCATACCAATCGTTTAAGACAAGAGGATTTTACAAACTATGTTGGCACTAAAAGTATAAAAGCAATAAATGATTTTGAAAAGGCTAGTATCCCGTTTAATCAGGCAACATTTTATGAGACTTTGGAAAATGAAATGTTTCAGGTAGATAGAACACTAGAAAATCGTGAAAAAGAACTGCTTTCGGCATCAAAAGAAGCTATTCGAAACTTAGCCATATTAAAGAGAAATAAACAATTTATCTTAGAAGAAGAGAAGATAGAAATTAATGAATACCTTGAGGAGCTAAAAAGTGATATAAGTGAAACGCAGCATAAAGTTATTAACTCTGCACCTTCATTATCGAAAGCACTTGAGAGGTGGAGAGTCTATACAAAGGAAGCAAAAGGTAAGATGCATTATCACTTACAACGCCTTCCCTCTACACAACAGGTAGGCATAGCATTTCTATTTATCTATGTAACTTTAGTTTTACCGTTTCTATTCACAATCGACGCTAGGTTGATCACTAAAACATGGGAGCAATACTATTATTATTTGTTGTTTCCTGTTGGTCTTTTAGGTTTACTATTGATCCCTTTCCTATACGCTCGGAGGTTATCAATGCAGCCCCTACTTGAGCTTAAAGAGCATTCTGAACAAATTGCACTAGAGATGTATCAGATTCAAGAGGAATCACAGCACAAATATAACGCTTATATTAACCAGTTATATAGACTTTTTTCACTAAAGAAATATTATCAAAAAGTAGATGAAGAGGGAGAGGAGAAAAAAGCATTGAATATTTTACTTCGTTACCATCAAGTAAAGCTAGAAGAATATGTTCAAAGTACAATTCGACTTCTTCGCATCCTGCAGATAAATGTTGAAACTAAAAATAATACTACAGAGTCCTATAACTATGAAATTAAAGAAGAATTGGATGTTATGCATAACCCAGTTTATACTCCATTTAGCCAGCAAAGCCCTCTAAAAGAAAGTGGAAATGGGATAAATGTATTAATAGGGAGTGCCAAAGAACAGTATGAATCCATGTATTTCGATGAACTGGAGAAAATTAGAATACTAGATGATAAGGTATATAAAGTATGAGTTCATTATATGTAATTTTAGGGTTTATTATAGCAGGTACAATTCTCCTGAATTTATTGTTTTTGTTGAACGTAAAAAAAGAATTTAGGTATAAACAATCAGCTCTTCCACTACTGGCTTTAGTGACCAGTTTCGTTTTCATTTTTATAGATGGATGGGTTCTATCTAAATTACAGCAAACAATTTTTCAACAATTCACAGGTAGTTTCACCTATCACATTATTCTATTAAACATAACCTTTTTGATTCTATTTTTGTTCATAAAGTGTAGCTGGAGAGTAGTTGTAGGTTTACAGCAATTAGCTGCAGACCGACCAGGGGATAAGGTAACAATATTTTCAAAGGTAGGCAACGTTTTTTTACTGGTTATTCCAGTTGAAGTTTTGAATAAATGGAAGAGGAAACTAAGAGACCAGCAATCTGTTTCGATCTTTTATACAAAAAAAAGAGGTAAAATATTTCTAAAAAATGAATGGTCTAATTTCTCGATTTATTTTCGAATGGCAAGCATTATCCCTATCGCATTCTTTTTAGGATTAGTAATAGCAAATGAATTTTCCTATGATTTACTTCTCTATTTACCTTATTACCCTATTTTATCGTTGGTCGTAATTATGGAAATTGCCTGGTTTCTAGATGGGAAAAGGCTTCCGTATACAGTAGGTAGTATTGATGGCAAAGATGCCATCGCTACTAAACTAACAACCTTTGAAAATTTATTTGAGGAATACTCTGAACTATGGAAAGAGCAAGTGATTATAAAAGGAAGAATGAACGAAAACCAATATTCTCACAAAAGGGTTGATCATTTTTCTTATGAAACGATTTCAAATAAACCCGAGATTCAATTAATGGTGAATGCCATTTGTGATGATTTAAAAAAGGATAAAATTGTGATAAATGAGAGCTATACAAAGGTATTAACAAATTTGCTTGAGGAAAAGGATGTTCTTATCGAGGATCCATTATATGAAGACTTTTCTCCATATTTCTTTCCTGCACTATACCACCTTTTATCTAAAAATAAAAAAATGATTGTTTTAGCTCATAGTCGACAAAGTGCAAGTGAGTCTGTTGAATGGCTGAGGAAAGGGTTAACTAAGGTAAGTGGTATTAAGTATTTATGGAAAATAAGTACCTTTCATGATGCCCTAGAACAGAATACAAATCCGGATCTATTAGTTGTTTCACCAGATACATTAAATGAAAAAAGCTTTCTCCATTACCTTAATCAATTTGAAAAAACAAAATCACTAGAAACAGTAATTTTACTACAAGCTGAACGTATTATTCCTAATTATTCGATGATCCTTCATACGTTTAATTTAAATGTACTAGAGTTAATAAAGAAAAAACCACAGTATATTATTTTCTCAGATTGGTTTGAGGGGCTAGAGCACACAATTCGGAATGTATTTTACTGCGAACCTATAGACATCCTTACTACTTCTCCTCATAGTCAAAAAATGTACTACATTATTTGGAAGACAGAGGGTGAACAGTGGTATCAACAAAAAATACTACCGAAGCTATCCCATCGTAAAATAGAGAATGAAGTCGTTCTAGCCATCCCTGCTTTACGGGCGGGAATTAATCCTGTCGACTTTTTAAATCAAAGTAAGACGCATATTCATGAGGGTATTCAAGATATTCTTGATTCAAAGCCCTTACTGTATTCCAAGGGCTTACCACTTGAAACCATCGATCATTTTGAACAACTAGTTAATGTACATGATGGAAAGCTATCGATGGATACCTCTAATTTCACATTTCTGCTGGTAAGGGATCGTAATTATAATTTGATAAACACATTAAAACAGTGGAACAGCACTGCGAGTACTGCATCTTTTGTCCATGTCGTCAGTGAACCTTACCTTTTACGTGAATACTTGGCAGAACAGTTTGATTTTTTTGTGGATAACCATCGGATGATTTCACAGTTAGCACCAAGAATTTCAGATACCCAGTGGAGTGTGGCTTACTTCTTATTAGAAAGGCTATGTCACACCTTTTTGGATGAAAAGCTGATAGTAAGATATCTATCAGATGCTAATATTAGGGGATTTAGTTCAACAATTGAAGGGATCGATTTTCTACTAAAAAAAATATTTGGCAAACAAGTAGACTATTGGTCAAATCTAGAATCAAAGGAAACCGTAAAGTTTGACCGCCAAAAGAAGGATTTTATAAAAGTAATTCAATACCGGTTACCCTTCTCATTAAGAGAGCAAATCTTACCAAAGTGGTATCGTTTTATTGAAGTTAGACACAACGGCAAAGCAATAGGAGAGGTGTTTGAAGGACATATTTATCAGCAATACCTACCAGGTCAACTTCATTCTTTTAACGGAGAGCCTTATAGAATCCGTAAAATCGATATGGAGTCAGGCTATGTTGAGGTTTCTTTTGAATCAATATATGACCAAGAATACTATCTTCCAGTCAACCACTATTCGGTTACATCGATGAAAAATGAAGGGAATACTTCGTTTAAAAAGATAGCATTTGCCCAATTAGAGATGAGTATGCACATGTATCAGGCAAATATTTCGATTACAACGGGTGGGTACCATGAAATAAGTCATCCTGGTAGTTTGAAATCGTATAAGTATCATTCGTTTACTGAATCAAAAGAGGAAATAGTCAGGAGCTATGAAAATGGTAGTTTATTATTAGTTAAAATTCGATCAAGACAGGAGAAATCATTAAAACATGAGCAAATTGCATTCACACTTTCTATTTTGCTTAATGAGTTGTTTGTTACTCTTTTTCCAACAAGTCATCAATTTCTAAAGGCATGTACTACATTTAACATTGCAAATGATGATAATAAGGATATCTTATTTAAACAAATAGTGAGTATGCAATCTACTTTTGAAATGAACGACTCCATAGATGATGAGAGTATTAGAATTTATATAATAGAAGATTCACCAATTCACTTGGGGCTTCTTGAGGCCATTAGAGAAAATTGGGAGCATATCTTTAATATTTTAAATGATTATTTGTTTTGGTTTATTTATGAAAGTGATAAAGAACAATCTTACTTGAAGTTTGGGTATGAATCAATATCTACAGAGCTGTTGCTAGAGGATTGTTTATCCATTCTAGACAATTTACTCACAAAGAAAAAACTACGTGAAATAAGAGCTGAATACTATAATACAACTGTAGAAAATGAACTGGTACCAATTACTACCCGTGAAGAATTTTGTGTCTTCTGTGGTAAGGTATTTCCAGCAGCCCAATTTATCGAATTAGATGATGGTCGGGAGAGATGCTATACCTGCAATCTAACAGCCATTGATAAGGTTACGGAAGTTGAACCATTATATAAGCAAGTAAGAGAGCTATTTAAGGAGAATTACAAAGTTGATTTAAGGTATGATATCGAACTCAGGGTACTAAATACTGAGACGATTCATAATATGAGTGGTATTCCGTACATTAAACAGCCTGGTAATCCACGAATCACAGGTAAAGCGATACTAGAGTTTAATGAAAAAATGATTGTCATTATTGAAAATGGATCACCGAAGACGATAACTCTAGCTACACTTGCTCATGAATTAACCCATATTTGGCAGTATGATAACTTAAATGTTGAAGATCTGTCTATTGAAGAGCTAGAAGGGTTTGCCACATGGGTGGAGATTAACCTTTTAGAAAGTTTAGGCGAACTTCCTTATGCTGACTTGCTAGGGCGAAACATAGAAGTTAGAGACGATGAATACGGGAAGGGATACAAACTAATACTGGAAAGACTAGAAGAACATCCAATTGCTTCTACACCATTTGAATTATTTGTTGGTGAAGCGGTTTATGAGTAATGTGGCTTTAGATTCTCGTAGTTTGATAGCAAAAAAAACACTTATTCCGCTGGAGAATAAGTGTTTTTTTGCTATTGTAGCTACCTATTTGATAACTAAGTAACACTATATTATAATTTATTATAAACTTTATAGTCAGTTTTTTATTAATAGAGAGGGTGGATGATATGGCTCCTAAAATCTCTGAAGAGGCGAAAGAGGAAAAAAGAGTAGCTTTATTAAATTCTGCATTAGAATGTTTTTCAAAAAAGGGCTACTATGCTACGTCTGTCGATGATGTCGTAACGTACTCCAAGTTGAGCAAGGGATCTTTTTATAATTATTTTAAAAGTAAGGAAGAAATTTTTATCAACTTAATGCAATATCAGACTGAAAAATCCCAGGAGGCATTATCTAAAAAATTAAATGAGATTCCAAGTCCTACTGAAAAAATAAAGTATATGATTAATTTGGATCTACCCATGAATCTCTACAAAAAGAAACTAATGAGAGTTCATCTTGAATTCTGGATGTATTCAGCAGACAACCCAGAAATTAAAGAAGTAATGGTAAATAGATTCAACCATATTATTGAGAATACAAAAGCTATCCTAAAAGAAGGCAAAGATAAACGTGAGTTCAGAGAAGACCTAGATATCGACAACGCAGCCTCTATGTTCTGGGGATTACACGATGGCATCTGGATCCACACATTGGTACTAGACGACAAAGAAATATTTGAAGCGAAAATAAAAGAATTTGAAACAACATTCTTAAGATATATTAAGTAATTAAAAACGGTATAGATTTATTAGGCTCTTTGTACTAAGTAAGTGCTCCTAAGCATAGTTAAAATTTAGACTGTAGCGAAAAGGAACGGACTATGTTCTATATTTAAAAACAGGTAAGAACTTCTTACCTGTTTTTCATTTTGCCTATAAATTATGCAGGTGAAAAACGAAAAAATTATTCTAGTATTATATCTTATTACTTATTTTGAATTAAAAGAGTTGATTTAATAGTGTGTAAAATAAGAAATTACAGAATATTCCACGTATAATGTTTTCCTTGAATAACTTTAATTGTTGATAGTATAATGACTTCTGTAGCTAATTTTGGTATAAATAGGAAAAGGAAAAGGGGGAATTACAATGAAGAAGTATCTTATATTAGTAGTATTTTCTATGATTCTATTCGTTCTTACTGCTTGTAATACAGAAACATCAAGTGGCTCAGAAGGTAAAGTAGAACCAGAAGTTGACATTACAAAAGAAGAAATCGTTAAGCAAACTCGTTCTGCAATGTTTAACCTTGAGTCAACAATCATTAAAAAAGTCCGTGAAACTGATAATCTGTTATACGCTCACATGGATGAGACAGTTACAGAAAAGCCAGCAGATAGTGCTAGTGTAATTGGTGCAAACTTTGAAAGTGAGTTAAATGCATTAGAAATTCCAGCAGAACTTAAAGCACATGAAGAAACAATCAAAACTGCACTTGCTAAACTTGGTGAAGCTTACAATAAAGAAGGGGCTGCCATTGAAGCTGGAGAAACAGTATTTTCTGAGTCAGAAAAGCTAGTTCAAGCATATATCGATGCTATGAAACAAGTTAGTGAAGCAATTGATATGGTACCTGCTAATTATAACCTAGTATTTTAACACATGAGAAAAGCGCTGCTTAAGCAGCGTTTTTTCATGTAAATAAACTAGGGATTTTTTATATTACATTAGGTAATTAATAAACATAGATGCTAAACCAAAATAAATTAGAAGAGACATGATGTCATTTAAAGTTGTAATAAGTGGTCCTGATGCAACAGCTGGGTCAATATTTAACCGATATAAAAGTAATGGAATGATTGTGCCTGCTAATGTACCAATGATTAAAGTCATCACTAAAGAGCTTCCAACAACTAGCCCCAAAACAGCACTTCCTTGCCAAACAAGTGCAATAATCGCAATTAATATTCCACATGTTACACCAATAATTAATCCTACATTCAGTTCACGCAAAATTAGCCGAACGGCCATCTTTTTATCCACATTTCTCGTAATCAAGCCGCGAACAACAACAGCTAGGGACTGAGTACCTGTATTTCCTGTCATTCCTGCAATCATTGGCATAAAAAAAGCAAGCGCAACGACTTTTGAGAGTGTTTCCTCAAACTGACTTATTATCGTACCGGATACGATACCAATAAATAAGAGCAAAATTAACCAAGGTAATCTACGGTAAGCAGCTACATATGCTTTTGTGTCAAAATCGATCGCTTTACCAGAAGCTGACAACTTTTCGATATCCTCAGTTGCCTCGCTTATCACTACATCGATGATATCATCAACAGTGACGATTCCTACTAACACTTCATTTTCAACAACAGGTATTGCTAAGAAGTCATAACGTTCGATGATTTGAGCAACTTCCTCTTGGTCCGTATTTGCTGTAACCGATATGACTCTTTTATACATAATATCTTCAATCTTCTCGTGCAAATCAGCTATAATCAAGTCACGATAGGAAACGACACCTACTAGCTTTTTCGCATCGTTGATTACATATAGGTAATTAATTGTTTCGGAGAACTCAGCGAATTCTTTTAATTTATTTGCTGCTTCGCGAACTGTATAATGCTTTGAAATCCAAACAAAACGATTTGTCATTAATCGTCCCGCAGTTTCAGGGGGATAATTCATGATATTTTGAACAATTTTTGATTCTTCTCGGCCCATCCCTGCTAAGAGCTCTTCTATTTTATCAGGGGATAGATCTTCAAGAAGAAAGGCTAAATCATCATTGTCCATTAAATCCATTACATGTCCAGACTTTTCTATTCCTAATTTTGTAAGAACCTCTAATTGGACTTCTTTTTCGAGCTCTTGTATTAAATCAGCTATTTCTTCAGGATTCATAAATAGCAAAAATTTAGTGTGATGCTTTTTCGGGAGGCTCTCAAATATTCGGGCGATATCATAAGGTTGCAATTCGTCTAAAAGTAATTTGAACTCACCCTTCTTACTATCTTTAAGGGACTTTATTATGCGTAGAGTAAGTTTATCTTGATCCTCAAGGCCTATATTACTCATGATTTACCTCCCATCTTTATAAAATAAGCATTTGCTTATGGTGTTTTAATAATGCATGTGAATCGTTAGTGTTTACCATTTTAAAACGTTAGTCTTTCGTCATAAAGCTAGTATATAATATGAAGTATTCTAATTATAGGGGTGAAAGAAACTGGAACCAGTCACGTTTTCCTTACGTCAAGTTATATTACTTATTATGGTAACTTTATCTGGTGTAATTCTTTCCGTGAGTATACATATTCCATTGTTGATTGGATTTTTGCCAGGCTTTCTTTTTTTGGTTTATTTAATAAATAGTAAGGGAGTTTCTTATTCGAAAATCTTTACAATTAGCTTAGAAGGAATAAAGAAAACACGTGGCGTTATCTATATTTTGCTACTTGTAGGCTTTCTATTGCCTTCTTGGTATTTATCTGGAACAATTGAACAACTTGTGACGGTGTCATTACATTTAATAGCACCTGCCTACTTTTTGATGCTTTCTTTTATCGTTGCAAGTGTTTTTTCAATGATACTGGGAACCTCAGTCGGTACATTAAGCGCTGTTGGAATTCCAATAATGAGTACGGGTATATCAATTGGTCATCAACCGGAGATTATTGCAGGGGCGTTAATTGCAGGCGCATTTGTTGGAGATCGTACATCACCTTTTTCTAGTGCACATCAACTTTTGGCACACACATTGGAGATTTCAGTAAAAGAACAGTTTAAAGCAATGCTTCCAACTACTTTAATAAGCATCGTACTTGGAATTGTATTTTTCAGTTTACTAGATGCTTATTATCAAGAGGGATTGCTTGGTGCTACATATGTGAATGACCTTAAAAAGTTATCCTTCATCACCTTTATCCCCCCATTGGTCCTAATTGGAATCGTTCTTGTCCGAATAAAGATTCTTTATGCTTTTATTCTAAGTATAAGCAGTGCATGTTTGATAGCTTTATATAAACTAACGACAATAAGTGAATTGTCTCACGCTTTATTTTTCGGTGTCGAAGGTATGGGTGGTGGGTTTATTAATATGTACTTACTTCTATTATTTTTAGGATTGGCCGGTGCGTATAATGGCTTATTAGAAGAATACAAGATTATTCAAAGCTTTTTAGACGAGTGGCTAGCAACATCATTTTCTCTTTTTGCAGATACGGTTAAAACGATGATAGCCACAACTCTTATTGCGATGATTGCAGCAAACCAAACTTTACCGATTATTTTAACAGGACGTTCTTTTTTATCCCATTGGAAACATAGGTATTCGAATGCAGAGCTTTCAAGAGTGATGGGCGATTCTACCATGTTAGTTCCAGGGATGCTTCCTTGGAGTGTGCTAGCAATTATGTGTAGTACAATTGTTGGTGTGCCTTTGCTTTCTTATTTACCTTATGCCATCTTCTTATGGTTACTTCCTCTACTGACAATAGGCATTTCATTATTAAAAGTAGGTAAGGCTTTCAAGCGTGAAACAGTAAACTATTAACATATAAAATTCTCTCCACTAGGTTATATTTTTAGGTTTAGTCAATAATGTAATACTAGAGGGGTGGAACTTATGGGCTTTAAGGTTAAGGTTTTTGATGAAGAGCATGAGGAAGATTTAGAGGTTGCTTTGAATCGTTTTCTTGAAAAAATAGATGAGAGACAGTTAATAGATATTAAGTATCAAGTAGCGATTACGTGTAATGCTGGTGAAGAACAAATCTATTGTTTTTCGGCAATGGTTTTATATAGAGCCTAGTATGTTGCTAGGCTCTGGAATAAACGGTCTGTAAAAATACATGGTTTGTTATTCGCTAGAATCCACTCGCTTTCCGCGGGCAGTCCGGGAGCCTCCTCGGGCGATTGCGCCTGCGGGGTCTCCCATTGACGTGCTACTCCCGCAGGAGTCTCGTGGATTCTAGCGAATAACCTAACTCTCAACATAAGCTTAAGCTAAATTACACTAGGGGACTGTCATAATACACTTTCTCATACCATTGTATCTGAAGGTCGTTTTGAATATTTCCCTGCATTTACTCCAGCTAGTCGGCCGGTTACGAGGGCGGATGTGATATTGTAGCCACCTGTATATCCATGTATATCGAGGATTTCGCCACAAAAGTATAGTCCATTCATAAATTTTGAGGACATTTCCTTTGGGTGAATTTCCTTTACAGATACTCCGCCTCCTGTTACAAAAGCTTTCTCGATCGGTAATGTACCATTGACATCAAATTGGAATTGTTTACAATCCTTTGCAAATGACCGAATGCTTTCGTGAGATAGATTGGCTGAGGTTACTTGAAGGTCTATTTGGTTTTTTTCTAACAGAAAGAGTAAATATCGCTCTGGTAAAAATCCTTTTAAAATGTTTTTTATGGCTTTTTTCGGCTCAGCCTTTGTTTCCTTAAGCACAAATTGGAATATTTCTTCCTCATTCATGGATGGTAGTGCATCAATACTAACTGTAACACTGTCTACATTAAATTTCTTCAGAGTTTTAACTACATATTGACTACAACGTAAAACCGCAGGTCCAGAAATACCAAAATGGGTAAATAACATATCCATGGTATGGGTAATAACTGTTTTTCCTTTTGGGTTGAGTACACTTAGAGCAACATCACGAAGTGCTAACCCTTGTAGAGTCTTGTTTTTTATGAAAGGTTCATTTGATGTAATAGGTACTTCTGTCGGGTACAATTCAGTAATTGTATGACCAGCTGCTTTCGCCCAAGCATACCCATCACCTGTAGAACCCGTATGGGGTACAGATTTACCTCCAACTGCAAGCACTAGGCTCTTTGTATCAATTTGCTCACCCGTTTTAAGGATTACGCCTTGTACTTTATCTTCATGATATAGTACTTTGGAGACAGGTGTGTTCGTTCGAATGTGTACTTTATATTTCTTTAATTGCTCTATCAATGCATCAACAACTGATTGAGCCTTATCTGTTACAGGAAACATTCTTCCATGGTCTTCTTCTTTAAGTTTGATACCTAGTTTCTCGAAGAAACGAATAATATCTTCATTATTAAAAACAGAAAATGCACTATATAAAAAACGACCATTTCCAGGAATATGCTTTATAATTTCTTCAACTGGGAGGCGGTTTGTAACATTACATCGTCCTCCACCGGAAATCGCTAATTTTCTCCCCAATTTTTCACCTTTATCCAGTAACAGGACCCTTGCCCCTTGTTCACCTGCTGCAATGGCTGCCATTAACCCAGAAGGGCCCCCGCCAACCACAATAACATCATACTTCATACAAGTTCACCACTTTTCTAAAAACTTCTAAGGTTAAAGATACCACTTTTTATGAAGAAATAGAAATAACCATAAAGTAATTACTTCGACCGCAACTAGTGATATGATACACTATATTTGATTTATATGAATGCTAAGTTATAATCCGTAGATAGAATTGAGGGATCATGTTGAATAGAGAATACAAACCAACCATTTCAGAAGGGCATTACCCGGAGGATGGAGGTTGGACACAAGATGAAAATGGCAATGTGTTACTGTTGTCATTACCAACTAGTACTGAATTCATTACTGAAAAGGTTTCGACATTTGATTATGCCTGGCTTTATTCTAGTGAACTAGATGCATATATATTTTGTTTTCGTTTGCCGAGCGGGTTGGAATTCGGTGTTATCTTTCATTCGAAACATGCAGGAAAGCTATTATTAGACACACAAGCATATGATACTTTCACAATAACAATTACTGATAAACCGTTTAATGAACTAACCGAAGATAGTCACTATATTTCTTTTCCAAATATCATTATAAATAGACAGCCCAGTGCTGGATGGTAATAATGAGGATTAGTCTGTTTTTATGGTAAAATAGGTAAGTTGAAAAAAGCTTCCTTATCAGAATGGGGATTTTTATGGATTCTAAATTACTACGAGGCACGTTTATACTAACCATCGGTACATATATATCAAGAATACTAGGAATGATTTATGTTTTTCCGTTTGTAGCACTAGTTGGATTACAAGGTTCAGCTTTATTTGCATACGGATATGGTCAATATACGATCTTCTTAAGTATTGCTACAATGGGATTTCCAATGGCCGTCTCGAAGTTTGTGGCTAAATATAATGAAATAGGAGATTACCATACAAGTAGACGGATGTTTAAATCTGGTCTTCTTGTAATGGGAATAGCGGGATTTGTTGCGTTTTTAGTTCTGTTTTATCTTGCGCCATATATTGCGCCTAAAGTATTAGGTGGTAGGGACGAACATGGTAATACTATTGAGGATGTAACAATGGTTATTCGAATGGTCAGTGTGGCACTAATCGCTGTCCCGGTCATGAGTTTAATTCGAGGCTTCTTTCAAGGAAATCAATCAATGGGTCCGACTGCTGTCTCTCAAGTTGTTGAACAGTTAGTGAGAGTGGTTTTCTTATTATCTGCTACTTATATTGTAATTGAAATGGTAGATGGGGAAATGGCCACAGCTGTTGGTTTTGCTACCTTTGCTGCTTTTGTAGGTGCACTTGGCGGACTCGTAGTATTACTAATTTATTTAAAAATGAGAAAGCCATACTTTGATGAATTATTAGAGAAAAGTAAGCCACAAACTGAAATGACAACGAAGGATATGTATAAAGAGCTTTTATCTTATGCGGGTCCGTTTGTCTTTGTTGGGCTGGCAATTCCCTTGTATACATATGTTGATGTTTTTACCTTTAATAATGCAATGATAAACACAGGTTTTTTAAAGGTAACAGCAGAAGAAATTTTTGGTCTGATCACTTTTTCTATTCCTAAGCTTGTAATGATTCCCGTATCATTAGCGACTGCATTTGGACTAACACTAATCCCAACTATAACTAGTTCTTTTACATCAGGTAATCTACCATTACTTCGACGTCAAATTGACCAAACGTTTCAGATCATTGTTTTATTGGTTTTACCAGCAGTAGTGGGTTTAGCTGTATTAGCTGGTCCCGCATATGCTACCTTTTATCCTACAGAAGGTTTAGGTGGAGAGTATGGAGGTTTTTTCTTAGGCTGGTTTGCACCTGTTGCCATTCTATTTTCTTTCTTCACGGTTACTGCTGCTATCCTGCAAGGGATAAACAAGCAAAAACTTGCTGTTATTAGTCTTGTTATTGGTCTACTTATTAAACTAATGACGAATGCACCACTTATTTATGTCTTTGAGGGGCTAGGGTCTATTCTTGCAACTGCATTAGGTTTCACTGTATCGATTGCTTATAGCTTTTGGATGATTGCAAAGCACACAAAATACAGTTTTTCTCTATTTTTACGTAGGTCTGTGCTCATGAGTTTATTTGCTCTACTAATGGCACTTTCTATATTATCGATAGAGTATATCTTATCATTTGTAATTAGTTATGAAAGTGGAAAAGTACAGTCAGTTACAATCTTGTTAATAGGTGTACTTATAGGTGCAGGAATCTATTTGTATTTAGCATACAAATCCCACCTACTAGCAAAACTATTAGGAGCGCGTTTTGCATTTCTGAACAGAAAGAAAAAACAGAAGGCTGTACAATAGACAGCCTTCTATTTCAAATATTATTGCCCATAACCGCCGCCGTAGCCGCCGCCATAGCCGCCACCGCCACCATAACCAAGGCGTCTTTCAATTCGGTCAACTCTACGGTCTAAATTATCAATTTGTCTTTGTTGCCGTTCTAACTGGCGTTCAAGGCGATCTAAACGTCTTTCTACATTTCCGCCACCGCCGTAGCCTCCCCCAGGAAAGCCAGGTAAACCAGGAAGTACAATTTGAGGTGTTTGTCGATAATACATAATTTTCTCTCCTTTTCCTATAAATACGTTATTAGTCTATGAATGTAGGGCAAATGTGGAGTGATTAAACTGCCTATTATGTAAAAGATGGGCATTTGGAGGATAATGATTATGAGAATAGATAAAATGTTATCAACAATTGGTTTTGGAAGTCGTAAGGAAGTAAAGGCTCTCCTGAAATCAGGAGCTGTAAAAATAGAAGGACAAATTGTAAAAGATTCTGGAAAACATGTTAATCCAAAAGAACAGATAGTCACTGTTCATGGTGAACCAGTTGTTTATAAAGAGTTTATCTACCTGATGCTTAATAAGCCACCTGGTGTTATTTCAGCAACAGAAGACTCAATGCATCAAACGGTAATTGATTTGCTTGTAATGGAGGATGCTATCTATGAACCTTTTCCGGTAGGAAGATTGGATAAGGATACGGAAGGTTTGCTATTGTTGACGAATGATGGTCAACTGTCCCATCAGCTTCTTTCCCCAAAGAAACATGTACCGAAAACGTATTTTGCAGTCATCGAAGGTGAAGTTACGAATGAGGATGTAGTTCAGTTTAAAGAAGGCGTTGTTCTAGAAGATGGGTACAAGACGCTTCCAGCAGATTTGGTTATTTTAAAACAGG
Source organism: Cytobacillus luteolus (assembly GCF_017873715.1). Lineage (NCBI taxonomy): Bacteria > Bacillati > Bacillota > Bacilli > Caryophanales > Bacillaceae > Litchfieldia > Litchfieldia luteola. The sequence continues at coordinate 411,153 of NZ_JAGGKM010000004.1, read as the reverse complement.
GAATTTCCTCAGATATTGAAATTACGATTACTGAAGGTAAATTCCATCAGGTAAAACGGATGTTTGAGGCTGTTGGAAAAAGAGTGGTTTATTTACAAAGAATTAAAATGGGTCCACTCTCATTAGATGAAACATTAGAATTAGGAGAGTACCGAGAGCTTACAGAAGAAGAAGTTGATTTATTAAAAAATGCGAACGTGAAAAGCGACCTGTAACAGGTCGCTTTTTTGAGTATATTAAGTAATAGTACTTTTATGTATATTGTCTATAGTTTAACTATTATTTTTAATTTCAATGTTTATGATGTTAATTTAATTTTCTTTTTTGTTGTCGTCCATTTGCCACGACTTGGACTGCGCACCAAATCGTTATATGCTAACACATTTAAATCGCGCTGGATTGTACGAGGAGTTATACCAAATTCATCAACAAGTTCCTGTGTTGACACAGTTCCTTTCTCATTTATAAACATGTAGACTGATTTGATACGGGTTAGCATCCGGTTTGTTGAATTCTTCAAAAAACCACTCCTTATCATTTTTTCGCATGGCACAACGTTCTTCGATAAGTGTTCGTGATGTAACTTCACCTTCTATTTTACACAATCAATATGGTTATTTCTAGGATAAAACTGAAATTTACGAACTATTTACATAATTACCTAATTTGAAAAGGAACCTATAGGTCTTTTATCACCTCACTTAGAAGTTTTACTAATCTATATAGTCCTAATCAGAATAGTATGACTACTTCGCTATATTTTCCAAATATCCTTCATTTTTTTACAAATTTCTCATAGTGAATTTAATCTGTCGTTTACCACATATTAAAAGTAATGCTAATGAGAAAGGGTTTTTTTCAATGGAAAATACAAAAAGATTGGTTCATCCAAAAGAAGATTTTTATTTTATATTTTGCATTTTAATCAGTGTAGGTGTTTATTTAGCCTTCCTCTTTTCTATCATAGGTATATTTTTTATTGTGTTCTTAATTTTATTTTCACTTACTTTACATTTCTTGATGATTGGATCTATAAGAAGAAATGCTGTAAAAATTGGTGAGAATCAATTTCCATTGGTGTATGAGCGTGCAGTACAAATCTGCTTAGAAATGAAGCTTGAAAAGGTACCAGATATTTATATCATGGAGTCAGGCGGACTGTTGAATGCATTTGCAACCAAGTTTTTTAGAAGGAATATGGTGGTTTTATACTCTGATATCTTTGAATTAATTGAAATGGATGCTGAGGACGAAGTTTATTTTATCCTTGCGCATGAACTTGCTCATATCAAGAGGCGACATATAACCATACAAATGGTCATCTTGCCTGCTATGTGGGTTCCTTTTATTGGGGAGGCTTATTCTCGAGCATGTGAATACACTTGTGATCGTTATGCAGCGTATTACACAAATAACTTTGAAGCTGCAAAGAATGGTTTAACTATATTGGCTATAGGTAGAACATTATATAAATCCGTTAATCATGATGACTATTTAAAACAAGTTAGGGATGAGTCAGGCTTTTTTGTATGGTTATCAGAAAAAATATCAACACACCCACACTTACCTAAACGTATTCAAGAAGTCGCACAATTTATGGATATAGACTTCCCATATTATAAAGAAAGCAAGCGAGGAGTTGTTATTGGAATTGTGGGGCTAACCCTCGCTGTTACTATTTTTGTCGTTGGAAGTTATATGACAATAGACAGAATAATGAATTCATCATTATGGTCTGATTTCTTTTTAGGTGTAGAAGGAACTACACCTTTAATGGATGCTGCTTTTGAGGCAAATATAGAAGAGGTCCAGAAATTAATTGATGAAGGAGCTGAGGTTAATGTTAGTGATTCAGAAGGATCTACTCCTCTTCATTGGACAATCTACGGAATCGACTTTACTTATGAAGAGGGTATCGAAGTAGATAACATACCTAGTATTGAAACGGCAAGGCTGTTGTTAGATGCTGGTGCAAATGTAAACGCGGTTGATATTTATGGTACGACTCCTCTAATTGATGCCGTTAGCTATGATTCTCCTGAGATGGTTGAGCTATTATTAGAATATGGTGCTGATCCACTAATAACAGATGCCAATGGGATGACAGCACTAGACTTAGCAAAAGACTATCAAAATCAAGAAATTTTAACATTATTAAATACTGCTACTCAAAACTAGCCTCTAATTCTGTATAATCTTGAATAGTAGGTTTTAATTTAGAATTTATCACTACAACGTATTAACGTAATGGGGGTCAGGCCCCAGGTATGGAGGTTTATGATGAGTACAATTAATTGGATGGAAGAAGTACTGAAGAGGAAAGATGAATTGGTAAAGGATACTCAAGAATTCTTAAGAATCAAGAGTGTTTTAGATGAAGAAAATGGTACAAGTGAAGCCCCTTTAGGAGAAGGAATAGATGCTGCACTTCAGTATCTATTATTAAAAGGAAGTAAAGATGGGTTTCTAGCTAAAAATGTAGATGGATTAGCTGGACATGTTGAAATGGGTGAAGGTGAAGAGCTAGTTGGAATTCTTTGTCATGTCGATGTAGTACCTGAAGGTGATGGCTGGTCAAGTGATCCATTTGGTGCTGAAATTCGTGAAGGGAAGATATTTGCTAGAGGAGCTATTGATGATAAAGGTCCTACGATGGCTGCTTATTATGCTATGAAGATTGTTAAGGACTTAGGAATCCCTCTCAATAAGCGGATTCGGATGATTATTGGAACGGATGAGGAAAGTAACTGGCGTTGTGTAGATCATTACTTTAAACATGAAGAGATGCCAACTATGGGCTTTGCACCAGATGCAGATTTCCCGATTATCTATGCAGAAAAGGGGATTGCTGATTTTGATTTGGTGATGAAGGTCAATCATAATAGTGTTGAATCGTCACATGAACAAACGATCATTCTGAAGTCTTTCCAATCTGGTCGCCGCTATAATATGGTACCAGACTTTGCCGAGGCACGACTAAATACTACGATTCATGATGACAAGCTACTAGCAGAATTTAATAACTACATAACTCAAACTCAACTACTCGGAAAGGGATATGTAGCGGGTGATACATTAGTCTTTGAATTAGAAGGTCAGTCTGCACATGGAATGGAGCCTAAGAAAGGTAAAAATGCAGGATTACTGTTAGCTTCTTTTCTTAAGGGAATTCAACTTGACAAGGATGCATTTAGTTATATTACTTTTCTTTTAGATTATTTTTACGACGATTCCCGCGGGGAAAAGCTTGGAGTACGATATTCTGACGAAATTACTGGTGATTTAACAATCAACGTTGGAAAAATGGCCTATACCAATGAGGCTGGAGGCAGTATCGGAATTAATCTTCGTTACCCAGTCACAAATGATATGGAAAAAACAAGAGAGAAAATTGAAGAGGTTGCAGGATTAAGCTCATTTGCTTTAAGAAATTTCAGTGATTCAAAGCCCCATCATGTCGATAAAAACCATACATTAATTAAAACTTTACAAAAGGTGTATGAAGAGCAGACTGGAGAAGAAGCTACTCTAATCTCGATTGGTGGTGGGACATATGCTCGCTCATTGAAAGCAGGGGTGGCATTTGGACCTTTATTTCCTGGACGTCCAGACAGTGCACACCAAAAAGATGAATATATTATAATTGAAGACTTGCTTAAAGCAACTGCCATCTATGCGCAAGCAATAAGTGAGTTAGGTAAAATATAATTACCAAATTTTTGTATAATATGCTACTATTTATGTTAATAACCGTTCTCTTCTAACAGAGAACGGTTATTAACTATTGTAAAAGTGCACCAAAGAAAGAAGGCTCATACATGGAATTAACCACTCACAAGCAAAAGACTCGAAGTGCTAAATTAACGTTTACGCTTTTTTATTTTTTTATATTTTTCGGTTTAGGTTCTCTTTTTCCACTACTAGCTGTTTACCTTAATGATACTGTAGGTCTAACAGGTGCTCAAATCGGGACAATTATGTCTATCAGTCCTGTAGTCACAATCCTAACCCAACCTGTTTGGGGACTTATAAGTGATTATACTCAAAAGCCTAAACTTGTACTAACGATTACTCTCATTTGTACTGCCTTAATTGGAGTTGGTTATTCTTTTGTAGAATCCTACTTTTGGTTTATTATATTTGCAGCCTTATTAGCTGTTACTCAAAGTGCAGTTGTGCCAATTTCAGATAGTATGGCGTTATCTTATGTTCAAAAAACAAAAGGTAATTATGGATCCATACGTTTGTGGGGAGCACTTGGCTTTGCGGTAGCTGTGTTAATTGTAGGTAATCTATCTGAAACGTTTTCTCTTTCTATCATTTTTTATGTCTTTGTTATAATGTTATTCGTCTCATCAGTTTTTGCTTGGAGTTTGCCTGATGAAGGTAATTCTATGCAAATTAATATTAAAACTGGGGTATCACGGCTGGTAAAAATGCCTCGATTTTTATTATTCTTACTAACTACGTTTTTGATTTTTGGGCCCATTTTATCGAATAATTTTTACTTTGGACTTTATATTAGAGAACTAGGTGGAACTCTTACCGGGGTAGGGATAGCCTTTATGTTAGGAGCAGGAAGTGAAGCTCCCTTTATGAAGTTTGCAGGGAAGTGGATTCAAAAAATAGGAATGCTACAGGTCTTGATACTGGCAGGTCTTATTTCCGGATTGAGATGGATTCTCTATTTCTTTGATCCTCCACTTTATCTTGTGTTTGCTACTATTGTTGCCCAAGGGTTTTCAGTCGGACTTTATATACCTGCAGCCTTACAGTATGTAAGGGACATTTCACCTGGAGAGGTAAGAGTCACTGCAGTTTCACTTTACTCTGCTGTCGGAAATGGATTAGGAACCTGGTTTTGTACGTTTGTAGGAGGATTTATTTTAGAAGCTTTCTCAATAAACCATCTTTACTTGTTTTATGGGTTATTAACAAGCATTGGTTTAATGTTAGTACTAGTTATCGTCTACTTAGAGAAAAAAACAACAACTGCTACCATGATCTAGTAAAAGAATAAAGAGAGCCTTTGTATGAAGGTTCTCTTTATTAATGGGAAAAAATGTTATGAAAAATCAAAAACGTCACTTGATAAATATCTTTCACCTGTGTCGCAGGCTATACATACTACAACATCTTGTGGAGTAAGGCGTTTTGCTACTTGAATAGCGGCGAAACATGCAGCACCTGAGGAAGGGCCAACTAGAATGCCTTCTTCTCGAGCAAGACTCCTAGTGATTTCATATGCTTCTTCATCTTCAATCTTAAAAATTTCGTCATAGACATTTTGATTTAGTATGTCTGGGATAAACCCCGGGCTTGTTCCTACAAGTTTATGCTTTCCTGGCTTTCCTCCAGATAGTACCGGTGATCCAGCAGGCTCAACAACATGAACAGTAAGATCCTTATAGTGTTCTTTAAGTGCTTCTCCTGTACCGGTTATGGTACCACCTGTTCCCGCAGTGGCTACAAAAGCTGAAAGTGGCTTCCCAATCTCCTTCATGGCTTCAATTATCTCAATAGCAGTTGTATGACGATGTGCATCTGGATTTGCGTTATTTTCAAATTGCATAGGAACGAAGCTATCAGGAATATCTTTAGCAAGCTCGTTAGCTTTTTTGATAGCACCAGGCATTTTTTCATCTCCTGGAGTTAAAACCACTTCTGCACCATATGCCTTTAGAAGGTTAATACGTTCAGCTGTCATTGTATCTGGCATAATTAGAATTGCTTTGTATCCACGAGCAGCGGCATTCATTGCCAGCCCAATGCCTGTATTTCCGCTAGTAGGTTCAATAATCGTCGAATTCTTATTTAATAAGCCTTGTTTTTCTGCTTGAACAATCATATTGTATGCTGCTCTATCCTTAACACTTCCACTTGGGTTGAAAAACTCAAGTTTTAAATAAATGGATGCTCCATCTTTCGGTCCAATTTTATTTAATTTAACAAGTGGTGTGTTTCCGATTAATTCAGCCATGTTGTTGACAACACGCATTTATGTCACTTCCCTTAAATCTTTTTTAAGCTCTTTTTTATTATATCAATTCTGTAAAATCCTATCTAGTATGTTGGAATTAATGAATTAGTTCTGAAAGTATAGCTGATAACTTGATAAGGTGCTTTCTCCAATTATTTAAGTTAAAATGTAGTTTAAATAAAACTTCCGTAATGTTTCGTAAAAGGAGAGCTTTGAATGACTCAGCAGACACATTATTTTATCGCATTATCTTTGCCACAACCTATTCGAGAGGTTTTAATGGGGGTTAAAGAGCTTGTTGAACCGAAACTTCCATTTAAGACATGGGTTCACGAACAGGACTTACATATAACTTTGGCTTTTTTAGGTCAACCTTCATCTTTATCGCAAATGAGAGCAATAAAAGAAAAATTAAAAATAATTAGTGTAAAACATTCATCGTTCACTTTAGAGCTTAATGGTTTTGGAATCTTTGGAAAACCAGATTCCCCAAGAATACTCTGGAGTGCACTTAAAGAGCAGAACGATTTAGTTAATTTACAAAAAGATATTTATCACGCTTGTACTGGTAGTGGTTTTAAATTAGAAGATCGCCCATATAAACCGCATATAACATTAGCAAGAAAATGGATGTCTGAGAATCCTTTTGAAATGGAATCGTTAAAAAGCATGGTCCAGCCAAAAGAAGAATTTTCTAAGTTTACTGCAGGACATATCGTATTATATCAGACCCATATTAACCGTCTTCCAAAATACCAACCACTTTCTATTTATCCTCTTGAAGCAAAGTAGTAAAATAGGGTAAGTGTTGTGTTATCACAAAAGTGAAGGAGATAAAAATGAAGAAGAAGGCTTTCCTAACTATTCTCCAGCTTAGTATACTATACGGTATTTACCTTATAGGAATGATGATTCAATCTTTTTTTGATTTGTCGATTCCCGGGAGTATTATTGGGATGCTCCTTCTATTATTCCTATTACAGCTTAATGTCGTAAAAGAGAAATGGTTATCTTTGGGAACACAGTTCTTGTTATCAAGACTCCCCTTATTATTTCTACCGGCAACAGTTGGATTAATGAACTATTTTCCATTATTTAAAGGGAAAGGACTATTATCTGTTGCTATCGTTTTGCTTAGCACCTTTTTGGTCATGATTATATCAGCTAGAGTTGCAGATTTTATCTCTACTAAAAACGATACGAATAAGGATATGGGTAGGGGATTTGAAGTATGAACATAGCACAAGCAGTGTGTATGATCATATTAACTCTTATCCTTTATAGCGGAATGAAGGTCCTTTATCAAAAAAAACCTTCCCCTATTTTAGTTCCAATTGCAACCACAACCTTAGCTCTTATATTACTATTATCTCTTTTTAATTATTCTTATGAAGAATATATGACTGGTGGTAAATGGATAGATGAATTATTAGGACCAGCTGTGGTGGCACTAGCTTTTCCGCTGTATCAAAACAGAAAGTTGCTTAAGAAGTATTATATTCCTATTGTTGCCGGTGTCTTAAGTGGGTCATTTATCTCACTCCTTACAGGAATCTGTATGTCAATTTTCATTGGTCTCGATAAGGAAATAATGCTATCTATCTTACCTAAATCGGTTACTTCCCCAGTTGCTATGGATATCGCAGGAGAAATAGGTGGGGCGCCTTCACTTGCAGCAGTATATGTAATGATTGCTGGAATAGGAGGTGCGGTATTCGGACCGTCTCTATTAAAAAGGTGTGGTGTGACTCATTATATAGGAATAGGGATGGGATTTGGGGCTGCTGCTCATGGTATTGGTACGGCAAAAGCATTAGAGATTGGAGAGCGTGAGGGAGCAATTAGCTCAGTTTCCATGATATTAAGTGCTATTTTTGCTGCCATCTTTTTACCATATGTTACGTTGCTTCTTTAAAAAAATGAGGTGGTCTAAAGTTGGGTCAACTAATTAAATTACAAGACTATGTTTCCCGATACGAAATCGATATTTATCGATATCCTAGTCAGTATATTAGACTAAAAAAACAACAGTGGAATCATGTCTTAACTGCTTGGGAAAATGGATCATTAGATTCATTGAGTGGATTTGCTCAAAACAAGCATGAAATATATGAACGTTTCCAAACACTAAAAGAAGATAATAAGAAGTCTGTACTAGAACCACTTAAACAGCTTTTCTCAAGAGTACGTAAAAGTGAGGATGAGTCTAATCTGTCGGATATCCTTCTAGAAAGACCAAATACAAATGAAGATGAGATTGATTCTGATGACTTTATAGCCTCCTTTCAATCGACACCAAACTCTATAGATGAACTCAAGATTGATTTTTTAGAAAACCTCTTTACATTCCAAATGAAGTGGGCAAGTTCAACAATTAGAGAAGTATCCTTTGTTGATTCAGCGTTTAAAGTAGATAACGATTTAAAGTACTTTTTGCAGAGGTTTCCAGATACGTATTTAGTAATGTACAAGCCGGTTTTTGTGTTAAAACATGCCCCGATCGAAGTAGATATCATTTTGATTAGCCCAACGACTACTTGGTGTATCACGATTCTTGAAGGTGAAAGAGAAAGTGTGTTTCTTGGATCGAAAGAGCGCTTCTGGATAGAACGTAACGGGGATAAAGAAAAAAAAGTCTTGTCACCTTTAATAGGTCTTAATCGGATGGAGAAGATTGTAAAAAAAGTCTTTCAGCTTTATGAAGTGGATATGCCTATAAAAAAAGTCATTTTAAATCGGACGGGGTACTTTGATTATCCGTTCCCACCATATGATGTTGAGTTTATCGAAAAGCGCAACTACGATGGCTGGTTTACCAATTTAAGAAATCTGTCATCACCACTCAAACATGTCCAATTAAAAGCTGCGCAAGCTCTACTAATGTACTGTCAAACAACCTGTGTAACAAGAACTGAGTGGGCTGTTGATGATGATAAATAAAGGTTCTTTTCTAAAAAAAATAGTTCTTTTCACATCTAACCATGACCGTTCCTTTGCGCTGCAGGCACTTGCTTTCCGCGGGGAATTATGAAAAAGCCCAACTGCCAGCTTTTTCAAGGGCGAATTCCTATCGGGGAGGAAGTCGAGGGTTATTTTCACTAGCGTGAAAAAACTACCTCCTCGGCGCATGCGCCTGTGGGGTCTCGACCTTTCCTCTACTTCTGAGTAGGAGTCAAGTGCCTTCCGCTCCAATCCACTCTTGTTTAATACACATTCAAATCAACAAACTTTACGAAAAGAGCCTAAATAAAAAAACAGACTCAAAAACTTTGAGTCTGTTTTTAAAAGCTTATTAAATCTTTTGAACGTTAGCAGCTTGAGGTCCACGAGCACCTTGCTCTACGTCAAAAGAAACTGATTGACCTTCTTCAAGTGTTTTGAATCCGTCACCTTGGATAGCTGAGAAGTGAACGAATACATCGTCTGCTCCTTCGCGCTCGATGAATCCAAAACCTTTTTCTGCGTTAAACCATTTTACTTTACCATTTTCCATGTTTGTTGCCTCCTAGTGCGTGTGTAAACACAATGTATTACTATTCTTGCTCAAAGTAGATATTGTGGAAAAGCATAAGACTTCCCTAACTTACCGAACAAAAATAATTCCTATTAATAATAACAGAATTAGGAAAAATAGGCAAGTTATTAGCAGGCTTTATTGTTAATATACTGTAACAAATGTTATTTAAATTTTCTAAGAATTAATAGATTCTTTGGTTACATAATGAATGGTACAATAGGTAATAAAAAGGTTATTTTTGATCATAAAAGAAATGAAGGGTAAATCTATGAAAATATTATTCTTTATTGTCAATACTGCAGCTAGTAATGGGAAATCATTAAAAGTCTGGAGGAAATTGGTTATAGAGCTTGACCAGCGTAAAGTTAATTATCGATCTTTTAATACAAAGTATCCAGGTCATGCTACGGAGCTTGCCAGACAGATTGCCAAGATGTATGGAGATAAAGTGGCAGGAATCATTTGTGTTGGCGGGGATGGTACGATGAATGAGATTGTCAACGGACTCGTAGACCATCCAGAAGTGAAAATTGGTTTTATACCTGCTGGAACGGGTAATGATTTTTCAAGAGGCTACTCCTTACCAAAGTCTCATTTAGATGCACTGAAAGTGATACTAAAGAGAATGAATATGCCAGTGCGAAAATATGATGTTGGTAAAGCTTCTTTTGATCAACTAAAGAAGTCACACGGATTTGTGAACAGTCTTGGAATTGGTTTTGATGCAGAAGTTTCAAAGTTAGCAAATGAGTCAAAAATAAAGAAGTACTTACACCAATTAGGGCTAGGTTTTCTCTCTTATGTTGTTGCATTAATGAGGCTTCTTTTTACATATGAGGTAACAAACGTCACCCTCACTATTGATGGAAACATTTATAGGTTTCAAAATGTTTGGTTTGTCACAATTTCCAATCAAAGTTATTACGGTGGCGGTATGAAAATATCACCTAATGCTCGACCAAATGACGGTATATTAAATATTACTGTTGTTCATAACATATCTAGATTAAAACTCTTAGCTGTATTTGGAAGTGTGTTTGTGGGTAAGCATGTATTGTTTAAGGAAGTTAGCTCATATACAGGGGAAATTATTAGAGTTGATAGTGATAAGCCATTATTGATCCATGTAGATGGAGAACAAGTAGCTAAGTCACCAGTAACCGTTACGATTGAAAAAAGTAGAATGAGTATTATTAACTAAGGGACATTTGAAAAGTTCCACTATCTAGTTAGGGAGGTGACACCATCGAACCAATAGTACGTAATTTTGAGGCTTATCTAGATGAGTTAACAGTTATTACTGTTCTGCTTCCTAAATCTCATTATGGAGGGGAGAGTCAAACTTTTACTCTCTGTAAAAAGGATCTAGACATGGAGCTTGATATTATTAACAAACATGATATTGATACACACATAAAATATGTATGTACCTTCACAGCCGTTCTATCTATTGGAGATGAATACATTGTAAAAGATGAGCATGGGCATCAAACCGATTTACAAGTCGGGGCTGTTATCCGGACAAAAGACTTTGATGAGCTGTACTCTTATGATGGAGCTGATCTTGGTGTTTTATATTCACTTTCAGAATCAACATTTAAAGTATGGGCTCCCTCTTCGACGAGTGTAAAATTAAAAATATTTGATGAAAATCAGGAACAAGTAGATATTTATCAAATGACAAGAGAGCAGAATGGAGTTTGGGAGTTAACGATACCAGGTGATTTAGAGGGACTTTTCTATACTTATTTAGTCTGTGTGAATCGTAGTTGGAGAGAAGCTGTTGATCCATATACAAAGGCAGTTTCTATTAACGGTGAATATGGAGTAATTATTAATCTAGAAAAAACAAAGGTTGATCATATCACTCTTTCACCATTTCATAAAGCAACAGATGCCATTATTTATGAGACTCATGTACGGGATTTTTCTATCGATTCTGAAAGTGGAATTAAACAGAAAGGAAAATACTTAGGGATAACGGAAATAAACACGAAGGGTCCTCAGGGGACTATATCCGGCTTGTCCTATTTATTAGACTTAGGAATCACACATGTAGAGTTACTGCCTGTAAATGATTTTTATGGTGTCAAAGAGGACAGTAATACTGAAGAATATAACTGGGGCTATAACCCTTTGCACTATAATGTTCCTGAAGGCAGTTATTGTTCGAATCCGAGGGACCCTTATAATCGAATTATTGAACTAAAGAATGTGGTTGAAACATTACATGAACATGGACTACGAGTGATTATTGATGTTGTGTATAACCATGTATATATAAGGGAAGAGTCGTCCTTTGAAAAAATTGTTCCAGGTTACTACTTCAGACATGATAAATATGGTATGCCATCAAATGGAACTGGGGTAGGAAATGATATTGCTTCAGAACGCAAAATGGCACGAAAATTTATTGTGGATTCAGTTAGTTTCTGGTTAAAGGAATTTAATGTGGATGGGTTTCGCTTTGATCTAATGGGGATATTGGATGTCGAAACAATGAATTCCATAAGAAGAGCAGTTGACGAAATGAATCCAGACGTTCTTATTTTAGGAGAAGGGTGGGACTTAAACACACCACTACCTATTGATAATAAAGCCTCTATCCGAAATTCACAAAGGATGCCTAGAATTGCCCACTTTAATGACAGATTTAGAGATGGAATAAAAGGAAGTACGTTTAATCTTTATGACCGTGGATTTGCTCTAGGTAATCTCCATAAAATGATAGAAGCGAAAGAATCTATTGCAGGAAGTGTTTCCTTTACGAAAGGACATAAAGGTTTATTTTTAGAGCCAACTCAAACGGTTAATTACGTAGAGTCTCATGATAATCATACGTTATGGGATAAACTAATCGTATGTAACTCACATGAATCGGATGAAATATTGAAAAAAAGACATTTACTAGCAACAGCTATGGTCTTGCTTTCACAAGGAATCCCCTTCTTGCATAGTGGTCAGGAATTCTTCCGAACGAAGCAAGGAGTTGAAAATAGCTACAAGTCTCCAGATGCGATAAATAAACTAGATTGGTCTAGAAAACATAAGTATTTGGAAGAAGTTGAATACATTAAAGGACTTATTGCTATTCGAAAAGCACATGGTGCATTTAGGTTTGACTCTACTGCACAAATTAGAAATCATTTAAAATTTTATGATGTACCTGAGGGAATTCTTATGTATTCTCTATTTAACGTAGAAAAATATGGGCCATGGTCATCCATTTTGGTAATTCATAGTAATTCTTGTCAAAGTAAAGAAGTGAAGTTGCCATGTCACGGAAATTGGTTTGTAGCCTGTAAGGGAAAGAAAGCCGGTATAGAACCACTTTTCACATTACAAGAAGCACAAGTTATAGTTGATCCTATTAGTACAATGGTGCTATTTGAGAAAGTAGGAAATCAATAAGTTTTTTCTTGACTAACCATCAATAAGAACCTAAAATTTAAATAGATAGCTATTGTTCTGAACCATAGGCAGGTAGCTGTCTTTTTTGTTTCTAAAGAACTAACTTATGAACTATACATTAAAAAGTATAGAGACAATAAATTAAGAAATGTTGTGTTGCAATTGAAGGTGAATTGGTTGGATTATATATTAGATGATGAATGGGAGATATTCCCTGCAGGTGGAGCGACAGGAGATGCTTACTTTGCTCAATTAAATGACAAGAGGCTCTTCTTAAAGCGAAATTCATCACCATTTTTAGCTGTTTTATCCGCAGAAGGGATTGTACCTAAATTAATGTGGACAAGACGTTTAGAAAATGGTGATGTTATTACCGCACAACATTGGATAAATGGTCGTGAGCTAAAAGCACAGGACATGAATGGTCCAGACATTGCTCATTTACTTCGTAAAATTCACCATTCAAACGAACTGCTAGATATGTTAAAAAGACTACAAAAAAAACCTCTTCATCCTGAAGAGATTTTATTAGATATTACTAAACGTTTAGAGAAAGAGAAGGACCTTTCTAAGCTTGCAACCATCACAGAAGGACTTCATTTTTTAGAAATGGAGCTGCAAAATATACAATATGAGCAGAAAGTAGTTTGTCACTGTGATGTGAATCATAATAATTGGCTAGAAACTGGAGATAAACAACTGTATCTTATTGACTGGGATGGAGCAATGATAGCTGATCCTGCAATAGATATAGGACTTTTGCTACACTGGTATATAGATAAGGAAGACTGGGATTCTTGGCTAGAATTATATGGCCTGGAACTAACAGATAACCTTCGATTACGCATGAAATGGTATGTAGTATCACAGACAATCTTATCGATTCTTTGGTACAACACAAAAGATCTTCAAAAAGAGACACAGCACTGGATCAATTACCTCCAAAGCCTTACTTCATAAGCTAGGTTAGCTGAAGGAATCAATATCATTTATCCATTGAGTTAGTTCAGTTCTGTGGTTGTCTATATGATTATCAAGTGATTGTGTATATTTTCCATTTTGGCTGTAAGAGTAAATGTCCTGTAGAACAGATTTTACATTGTGATCAATGTCTGTATTAATCATTAAGGATTTAATAAGTCTCTCCATTTGTTCACACTCAGCAACTGTCCCACAGCAGTCAGTTTGTTGATTTGACAATATATCCTTTAATATATGCATTTGGTCTGTATGATTTAGTGGCATTAGTACAACTCCTTAAAGGGCTAGATGATATTATTAAATTGCCAAAAAGGCGCCTTTTTTATACGAGCAAAGCCGGTCATTTGAATATGACCGGCTTTTTGTTTTGTAGTAGATTTCTTTAGTGGAATTTTTATAAATAATTGTTTGAAGTTTCCACAAATTAACGATAACTATTTTTAAATTTGAAAGGAAGTGGTGCGATGTCTCAATTTCAACAAGAGCTTGATAAATGGCTATATCATAATATCGAGAATGAGAAAAATCATAGGAGACGAGAGATTCTTGAAAATGGTCTATGACATGGGACAGTCGAATTTATAAGAACAATATGGTTTCCAAAAGTAAGGAATTTTGATCATTTGTTTCCAGAGTGGGAAGTAAGAGATTTTAATAATGGGTTTCGTTACCTTGACCTTGCATATATGCCTGGAGGTGCTAAAGGAAGCATTGAAATTCAGGGTTATGGACCTCAGGCCAGGGATTTAAATGTAAGTCGATTCAAGGATTTATGTTGGCGTCACTCATTATTGGCTTTAGATGGTTGGACAAGTTTATCAATAGCTTACCTATCTATAAAGGAAGAACCTAAACAGTGCCAACAGCTTATTTTAGCTTTTATAGGGAAGTTTTTATCCACTGATGTATCCTCACAATTAACATGGCTTGAATCGGAAGTTGTTAGATTTGCACGTCGTAAGCTCCGTCCAATTACCCCACTTGAGCTTCGGGACCACCTTGGAATATGTGACCGGCAAGCTAGACGTATCTTGCACAATTTAGTTGATATGAAAATTCTCACTGTGGCATCGGGTAGTGTTACAGCAAGGTCTTACACTAGAAAACCATACTATTATTGTAAAATTCCCCCAAGCTTCTACTTATAATTTCATAAAGACAGTATTGCGGACTCACATTCCGTTAAGTGGCCCAAAATCAAAGAAGAAGTTCAAATTGCGGACTCAGAATCCGTTATATGCCTTAAAAACCCAAAAAAAAGCCCTTATTAGAACGAATAGCGGAGTCTCAGTCCACAATGAGCTCTTAATTAGATGAAAATTCGTAAATAGTGGAATCTCAGTCCGTCTAACGCTAGACCAATTGTTTAGGACTTACATTTAGCGATTTTAGAACTCATTAGAGATTTTACCCATGCGTTACTAACCTGGTGTCTTGCGCTTTTAGTTATTCGATGATATTATTTTGAACGAATGTTATTTAAATGAGGTGGCGTGATGCGTGTTAGAAATAAACCGTGGGCGAAAGAGAAGTTAGAAAGCTTCCCACAGTTTGTTATTCATAATCCTGAACAACATAAAGGTAAGTGGAATGAAGTATTCGGGAATTCGAATCCTTTGCATATAGAAGTAGGTACAGGAAAAGGTAGATTTGTTACGGGAATGGCACAGAGTAATCCTGACATAAACTATATCGGGATTGAATTGGCTGACAGTGTGGTTGTCACTGCATTAGACCGTATCATTGAAGCAAATCTTCCAAATGTGAAATTGTTAAATCAAAATGCAAATGACTTACAAAAGTTTTTTGATAAAGGCGATGTTGATCGTGTGTATTTAAATTTTTCAGATCCTTGGCCGAAAAAACGCCATGAAAAGAGAAGATTAACATATAAAACATTCCTTGATTTATATGAGAGTATCCTTATTGATGGTGGAGAAATCCATTTTAAAACCGATAACCGGGGATTATTTGAATACTCGTTAACAAGCTTCTCTGAATATGGGTTACTCTTGACTTATGTTAGTCTAGATCTCCACAAAAGTGATTACGAAGGCAATATTATGACTGAGTATGAGGAAAAATTCTCAGAAAAAGGATTTCCAATATACCGCAGTGAAGTAAAATTCCAAAATGAGGAGTAGACGCCTAAGTCTACTCCTTTTTTCCTTTTCATTTAAAAGTACTGAATAAAATGATAAAATGGAAATATTCTTTCAAAAGGAGGTTTGGTTTTATGGAAAGTCTTAAAATAGGCGAATATACACTTACGTGGCTAAATGGTGGAGTTACCCATTTGGATGGAGGTGCTATGTTTGGTGTTGTACCTAAACCGTTATGGACAAAAAAATATCCATTTAATGAAAACAACCAAATAGAGCTGCGTTCAGATCCAATTTTAATACAAGCCGGTGGAAAAAATATTCTCATAGAATCTGGCCTTGGAAATAATAAAATGTCAGACAAAATGAAAAGAAATTTTGGAATGAATGAGGAGTCTTCGATTGAACTATCTCTTGAAAGGCTTGACCTCAAGTTATCTGATATTGATATGGTACTCATGACACATATGCATTTTGATCATGCTTGTGGTTTAACTACGTGGAAAGAGGATACCCTAGTATCGACTTTTGAAAATGCAACAATCATTACTTCTGATATTGAATGGAATGAAATGCGAAACCCTAATATACGCTCGAAAAATACATACTGGAAAGAGAATTGGGCAGGAATCGAAAACCAGGTTAAAACTTTTAGTGGTGAAATAGAGGTATTTCCTGGCATAAAAATGACTCATACTGGTGGTCATAGTGATGGACATTCAATTGTAACCATTGAAAACAATGGTGAAAAGGTTATTCATATGGCAGATATTATGCCTACACATGCTCACCAGAATGTACTTTGGGTTATGGCTTATGATGACTATCCTATGAAGTCTATTGAACAAAAGCAAAAATGGATGGATATAGGTTTAAACCAAAATGCTTGGTACAGCTTTTATCACGATGCAATTTATCGTGCAATCAAGTGGGATGAAGCTGGAAACATACTTGATTTCATTAAACGTAAGTAAAAAGAGACTCCTTATTAGGTGTCTCCCACTTTAGTTCTATATTGGATAAACCTCTAGCACTGAACCTGTTTTTGCATCAATGAGGAACTCATATTGCTTCACTTCATCATTTATGTTTCGTGAGATGCCACCTTTATAGACACTGTAACTAATATTAAATTTTTCGAATGTTTCTGGAACCATATGAATCCATGAGCCGCTGATTGGACCGTTTTTCTTAAAAGAAGCTTTAGCAATCCTTAATGCTTTTTCAGCGGAGAGGTTTTGTTCAGGGAGTGAACCTTTTAATAGGTATGCACCTGCAAATCCAACACCCAGACCAAGTACGAACTTTTTCCAACCCATTAGATGCGCCTCCTTACATTATCCATCTACTTCTAGTATACAAAACAATTCTTTACATGTTAAGCAGGTACCTATCTTTCTACTGGAAAGGTTTATTATATTTCGTTATACTAAATGAATAAATCTGTTTATATATTGTATCTTTAGATTACTTAAAAAATGCCTAAGTATACCCCTTCACCAATGAGGTGCCAAAGAGGAAAGGAGAAATACATAATGAACCAAGAAACAATGGAACTTTTTAAAACATTAACGGAACTTCCAGGTGCTCCTGGAAATGAACATCAAGTTAGAAAATTTATGCGTTCTCAATTAGAGAAATATTCAGACGAAGTGATTCAAGATGGATTAGGAAGTATTTTTGGGGTTAAACGCGGGGATGAGAATGGTCCGATTGTCATGGCTGCAGGTCATATGGACGAAGTTGGATTTATGGTTTCACAAATTACGGATAATGGAATGCTACGTTTTCAAACATTAGGTGGCTGGTGGAGTCAGGTTTTACTTGCACAACTCGTACAAGTAATTACCGATAATGGGCCGGTTATCGGGGTAATAGGATCAATTCCTCCTCATTTATTAGATGATAACCAACGCAACAAGCCAATGGACATTAAGAATATGTTAATTGACATTGGAGCAGATAATCGTGAAAATGCATTAGAATTAGGTATTAGACCTGGCCAACAAATCGTTCCAATCTGTCCATTTACACCAATGGCAAACGAGAAGAAAATTCTTGCTAAGGCTTGGGATAATCGTTACGGATGTGGACTATCAGTTGAACTTTTAAAAGAGTTACAAGGAGAAAAGCTACCAAATATCCTATACTCAGGGGCAACAGTTCAAGAAGAAATCGGATTACGTGGAGCACAAACTGCTGCAAATATGATTAAGCCGGATATTTTCTTTGCGATGGATGCAAGTCCAGCAAATGATATGTCGGGTGATAAAAATGCATTTGGTCAACTTGGAAAAGGTGCGCTACTTCGAATTTTTGACCGTTCAATGGTTACACACCGTGGAATGCGTGAGTTTGTTCTTGATACAGCTGAGACGAACAAAATACCTTATCAGTATTTTATTTCTCAAGGTGGTACAGATGCTGGGCGTGTCCATACTTCAAACGAAGGTGTTCCTTCAGCAGTAGTAGGAATCTGCTCTCGTTATATTCACACACATGCTTCAATTGTTCACATTGACGACTATGCAGCAGCAAAAGAATTATTAGTAAAACTTGTGAAGTCCTCAGACCGTGCAACTGTTGATTCAATTAGAAATAATAGTTAAGACTGAAAGGGCCTATCTTTAGGCTCTTTTTTCAGATAAAAGGAGTTAAGGAAATTATGGTAACCATTGCAATTGGAACAAAAAATCCTACAAAGCTAGAGGCAGTAAAAGTAGCTTTTGAAGGCACGGTTGCTACCTTTATACCTACATCAGTAGATTCAGGTGTAGCTAATCAGCCTTTCTCAGATGAAGAGACGATTCAAGGTGCAATTAATCGTGCAAAGGCAGCGAGAATAAAAACTGAATCAAGTGTTGGTGTTGGTTTGGAGGGTGGCGTTTTCGAGACATCCTACGGGCTTTTTCTGTGCAACTGGGGAGCACTTTACGATGGAGTGAATGATCCTTTTATAGCAGGTGGAGCTAGAATTCTTTTACCAGAATCAGTTGCAAAGAAAGTTAGAGAAGGTTTGGAGTTAGGGGAAGTAATGGACCTCTATACGAAAGAAAATAATGTTAGGCATAAAGAAGGGGCTGTTGGTGTGTTTACGAATGGATTAATTAACCGCACTGAAATGTTCACTCATGTGGCTAAATTGCTAGTCGGTCAGTATCAATATAAAGTAAGAAACTAGAAGTTAGATAACTATCTTCTAGTTTCTATTTTTACCATTATTCGAATACGTAAGTTAGAACCTTCATAGCCTGATCTACTGTATCTACTGTCACATTAGCTTTTGTGGAAAGCTCTTTTAACGGATGGATAAGCGAGTCAGGTCTTATAATAATTAGCGGTTTATTTAAAGTAAGAGCTGCACTCGCATCCATTGCAGTATTCCATTGCTTATATTTTTCTCCGAATAAAGCAATAACAATATCTGCTTTATTCATTAGTACCTGTGTTCTAAAATTATTAATACATGAAGCTGTGTGGTCCTTGTATAAAGGGGAAGGTTGTACACCCAATACTTCTTCACCAATGGAATCAGAACGACTGTGATCTTCCATAGGACCAACAAATGACAAAGGTAAATTTAATGC
The DNA here is from genome assembly GCF_017873715.1 of Cytobacillus luteolus. NCBI lineage: Bacteria > Bacillati > Bacillota > Bacilli > Caryophanales > Bacillaceae > Litchfieldia > Litchfieldia luteola. The sequence goes on along the minus strand of NZ_JAGGKM010000004.1, from coordinate 391,575 downwards.
TTTTGCTTTTTCCTTAATTTCATCGCGCCAACTTGAATGAATTTCACCTGCTAAATAAACAATTAAGTTCATTTTTAAACCTCCCTTTTCTACATTCTATTTTTATCCTATCATGTATTTCTTCAAATTTCCTGTCATGCGTTTTCTTCCTTTATTTTGAAATCTTTAGAAAAGGCTTGTAACAATAGAATTGAAAAAGGTATTATATAGGTAAGTATGTCAAGGCTTTTAAGTTATTATCGATTTTTTATAGTCTTTTAGATAGAGAGATACATACTACGTAGTGAAATAATTTCATTGTATGAGAAAACTGGAGGAAAGAAGAAATGAAAAATAGATTGTTACTTTCTATATGTCTACTTCTACTAACAGGACTTGTAGTAGGTTGTTCAGTATCGGTTGATGAAGAGATTAAAAAAGTAGAAACTGCTGTAGAGGAAGCCTTCACAAATAAAGCTATAGAGACTAACGAGAAATATGAGGATTTTTCTTATTACATGCCGACTACTATGAAAATAGATAGTGAAGAGGGAAACAATAACCTAATCATCAAAAAAGGAAATCAATTATTTATACTATTTGTAAATCCGAATGAGGAACCCAATAGTAAAGTAATGTTTGAATCCTCTGGTCCAGAGTCACAAGATGACTTAGTTGTAAAAACGTTTGAGGACCAAGATCGATTTGGTTATATTATAGTTAAAGAACTTGATAAAAACTTGTTTGAAATTGTAGTTGGTATCGGTGGAGTTAAAATGACCACACAAACAAAAGCAAGTGAGATATTAGAAAGTGCGCAGCAAATGATGGAGATTGTTGCATCTGTAAGATTTTAATAATCGCAACCCTCGTTAATATACAACGAGGGTTTATTTGTGTTTAAATTAGAGAAGATGTACTATTGCAGTAAATGAAGATAATTGGAGGGGTAAGAATGAAAAAGCTTGAATCGTTGGAAGAGTATAAAGATTTAATTAAAAGAAGTAAAACAGTATTAATGTTTTCAGCTAACTGGTGCCCGGATTGTCGTTTCATTGATCCATTTTTACCTGAAATAGAATCTACATACAATGATTTCAAATTTATCTATGTCGACAGAGATCAGTTTATAGATTTGTGTGGAGAGTTAGATGTTTATGGTATCCCAAGCTTTGTTGCATTTGAAAATGGACAGGAAACGGGAAGATTTGTAAGTAAGGATAGAAAGACAAAAGAAGAAATTGAAGGCTTCTTAAAAGGACTATAAATAGATTGTACAAAGGTCGACTGGAGTGATTTTAAATGAAAATGGATACAAAAAAAATGAGAGCTCGTCTCGAAGAAAGACTAACGAGACCTGAGTGGAAATTCACCTTCGACAAAGAAAAGGATACGTTAAGGGTTGAAAATCGTGAAACTGAAAAGGGAGTAACTGTATCACTTCCTGGTATAGTTGCAAAATGGCATGAAGAAAAGGATAAATCGATTGATGAGGTCATTTATTATATTGAAGAGTCATTAACCAATATGAGTGCAAATCATGAGCTAACTGGGAAAGAAAAGAACATCTACCCTGTCATTCGTTCAACTTCATTCCCAACAGAAACAAATGAAGGCAAAACCTTGGTTTATGATGATCATACGGCAGAGACACGAATATACTATGCAATAGATTTAGGTACCACCTATCGATTAATAGATGAAGAACTATTAGAGAAAGAAAAATGGAACAAAGAAAGAGTAAAAGAAGTTGCAAGATTTAACGTAAGGTCGTTGGATATTAAGGTTAAAGAGGATACAGTTGCAGGAAACACCTTCTATTTCATCAATTCAAACGATGGATATGATGCTAGTAGAATATTAAATGATACGTACCTTCAAAAGTTTAGCGAAAAAATAACAGGTAAAATGGCAGTTGCTGTTCCTCATCAAGATGTTTTGATAATTGCTGATATCCAGAATGATACAGGCTATGATGTCCTTGCTCAAATGACAATGAGCTTTTTCGCAAGTGGAAGAGTGCCAATAACAGCACTGTCCTTTTTATATGAAGACAATCAACTAGAACCTATTTTTATTTTAGGGAAAAATAGGACTAAATAAAGTTAAAACAGGTTATACTTCAGAGCCACTCATATACGAGTGGCTATTTTTATGAAAGTCTTTGGGGAAATTACAATTTAATGACTAATGCTGTTGATTATAGTGGAAGGATACGAGACTCCTGCGGGAGTAGCGGGACAGGTGAGACCCCGCAGGAGCTTTGCTCCGAGGAGGCTCACCGCACGCCCCTATGGGAATCCGCTTTTGAAAAAGCCGGTAGTTGGGCTTTTTCATGATTCCCCGCGAAAAAGCGAGTATCCTGTAACGAAAATCAACAACATGGGTGAACTGAAATATTACTCAGAATGATGAAGGTATAAACTGTATCGATTTTTTCTTTATATTCTTAGAATTATTGATACAATAGTAATATCTATGGTAGAAGTGATTAAGAAAGAGTGGTATAAGATGGATTGGTTAAAGAAGCTATACAGAACATTAGTTAATGACAACGAGAAAATAACAACTGAACCTGAGGTTACCAATAATAGAGTGATAAGCCCAAAGAATGTTGAAGCAAAGATTGCTTATCAGTATCCAAAAGGAAAGTTTCGATTTCCACTAATACCTGATGAAATAAAGGTTACAGAATCTCTCGAGAGAAGAAAGTCTGAAATAAAAAAACAGGATACTAATCTTACTAAGTTAAGAGAGGTCAAAGTACAAGAAAAGAAGAGTGGTATCAAAAAGCAATTTAAGCCAACTGAAGTACCTTCTCCTGTATATGGTTTTGGTAAACCTAAAAAAGCAGACACCGAAGATATTATAGAGTTTGAGTTAGTATCCTCAGAAAGCATGAAGCAAGTACAGGCGGAAATTGCAGTGACGAGTTCCGAAAATAACTTAAATATCCTCGAAAGTAATTTAAATGAGGATCTACATGCTCTGGAAGAGAACAAAGTTTTGGAAGCAGAACAGGAAGAAAAGAACCTAAATGAGTCAGAGGAATTTCTAGACTTGCTTAAAGAGCTTAGAGATGGTCCATTACATAACGTTCATGAAGATCATAAAGAAGACGAGACGGCTGAAATAAAGTCTCAGAGTATAGTAATTGAAGATGAAGTAGATATAGAACCGACTGAATCAGCAGGTCATAACTTACATCATTATAGTGAAGTCCCCTCAGTGGAGGAGAAAGTAACTAATGAAACGGAACAATCCATTTATGAAAACGAAAACCCAAGAAGGCACTATATTCCCTACAATGTGATGATGTTAAAACAGGATAGACAAAATTTACAAAAGAAGCAGTTAGAAAAAGTTCAAGCAAATGAAGAGGTAATTCCTCAATCAATTAGTCTAGATGATAGTGAAGCTGCTCCACAGATTGAAACGCTTAATTCAGTAGAAGAGGCTAATGAAAAAGATGTGGAAACTCGTGAACCTCAAAGTATAGGTTCTTATAATTTTCCTAGTCTTCAATACTTAAACCTACCAGTAGAACAACTAGAGGATGATGAAGAGTGGTTAGCAGAACAAAGTGAACTCCTTGATCAGACCTTACGAAACTTTAAAGTGGGAGCAACAGTTGTAAATGTAACTCAAGGGCCAGCAGTTACTCGCTTTGAGGTGCATCCAGAGCCTGGGGTTAAAGTAAATAAAATAACAAACCTTGCTGACGATATAAAATTAAGCTTAGCGGCTAAGGATATAAGAATTGAAGCTCCTATCCCTGGAAAAAACACAATTGGTATTGAAGTTCCTAACCGTAAAAGTAAATCTGTATTATTACGAGAAATCATCCAAAGTGATGCATTTAATTCGGACTCTTCTCCTATGACCGTTGCATTAGGACTCGATATATCAGGGAAACCTGTCGTTACAGACCTTCGGAAAATGCCACATGGATTAATTGCTGGTGCAACGGGGTCAGGTAAAAGTGTCTGTATAAATACAATGCTAGTGAGTTTACTTTACAAAGCATCACCACATGAAGTGAAACTATTATTAATTGATCCAAAAATGGTAGAGTTGGCACCATATAATCATATTCCTCACCTAGTAAGTCCTGTAATAACAGATGTTAAAGCAGCTACAGCAGCACTTAAATGGGCAGTGGAAGAAATGGAAAGGCGCTACGAGCTGTTTGCTCATGCAGGAGTCCGTGATATAGCTAGATTTAATGAATTAGTAGATAGACATAACGAACAAAGTGGGCATTTACCATATCTTGTTATTATCATTGATGAGTTAGCAGATTTAATGATGGTAGCACCAGGTGATGTTGAGGAAGCAATTTGTCGCATTGCTCAAAAAGCCCGTGCATGTGGAATCCATCTAATCCTTGCTACGCAGAGGCCATCTGTTGATGTAATTACTGGCCTTATTAAGGCAAACATTCCAACTCGAATTGCCTTTTCAGTATCATCTCAGGTTGACTCAAGAACAATTATTGACACAAATGGAGCTGATAAGCTATTAGGAAAAGGAGATATGCTCTTCCTTGAAAATGGATCATCAAAGCCAACTAGGATCCAAGGTAACTTTGTATCAGATGATGAAATCGAACGAGTAGTTCAACATGTAAAAGATCAAATGAAGCCAGTATATATGTTTGAACAGGATGAGTTAGTGAAGAGAGCCACAATTCAATCAGAAGAAGATGATCTGTTTTATGAGGCTTGTGAGTTCGTTCTTGACCAGGGCGGTGCTTCTACTTCTAGCTTACAACGTCGTTTTCGCATCGGCTATAACCGGGCTGCAAGATTAATTGATATTATGGAGGAACAAGGTATTATTTCAGAAGGACGAGGTAGTAAACCAAGGGAAATACTTATTACAGAAGATGAACTTGAAAATATACAAGAAACTAGCACATCAACTTTATAAATGGTATCCTAACATATAGCTAAATGTCCCTATCGAGAGAAAGGAAGCTTTTGGATGAAGGAAATAGAATTGAAAATGCAAGGTAAAATAAGCAGATTAACAAATAGCACGTTTAAATTTGATGAGAGAATTAAGGAAGGCTGGTTCTCAGCAGTCTACTTTTTAAAGACAAGAGAGATTGTTAAGGAATTTAAGTCAGATAATATTGTCACTATGCAGTTTTTCCAAAAGAATCATGCAGTACTATGCGGAACTGACGAAGTGATTGCTCTTGTCAAAACATTTGCTGAGCAGCCTGAGGAATTAGAAATTTACTCGTTAAAAGATGGAGATAAAATTAGTCCATTTGAAACGGTATTAACAATAACTGGTCCTTACCAAAGTTTTGGCTACCTTGAAGGTATTATAGACGGCATATTGGCAAGAAGAACAAGTGTTGCAACGAATGTTTATAATGTTGTAAAAGCTGCTGGATATTCTGGGATTCAAAAAAAGGTTATCTTTATGGGAGACCGTGATGATCATTTCACTCAACAAGCTGGTGATGGGTATGCCGCTTATATTGGTGGCTCGCAAGCTCAAGCAACACATGCTATGAATGAATGGTGGGGGAAAAAGGGAATGGGGACAATGCCTCATGCTCTAATCCAACTGTTTGATGGTGACACTGTTGCCGCAACAAAGGCGTATCATGCAAAGTTTCCTGAAGATGAACTAATGGTCCTGGTTGACTATAATAATGATTGTATTACTGATGCTTTAAAAGTGGCTCATGAATTTGGTGATAAGTTAAAAGCAGTTCGACTAGATACATCCCGGACAATGATTGATCAATATTTCCTTAGAAACCAGGACGTATTGGGAACATTCGACCCTCGTGGTGTTAATGCCCCATTGGTCTTTGCCTTGCGCGAGGCACTTGACAAAGAAGGCTTTAGCCATGTGAAAATTGTGGTTACAGGTGGCTTTAACGAAGAACGGATTCTTAACTTTGAAGAGCAAAATGTACCAGTTGATATGTACGGTGTAGGAAGTAGCCTATTAAAGATTAATATTGGCTTTACCGGAGATAATGTTATGCTTAACGGCCAACCACAGGCCAAGGCTGGTAGGAAATATAGACCTAACCCTCGTTTAGAAAAGGTTGAATAAATTTTTTATAGTAATCAAATTAAAATGCAATGCTATACATTGAAGTCTAATTGGGAAAACTGATAGAGATTAGCTCTGTCAGTTTTTCACTTTTTAGGGTCAGTTAAGAATGGGACTATTGAATTAGCTTATTATTATCATGGCCTTCATAATTGATTAATGCTATAATATGAAAATGCAGATATCTGTACGAATGGATTTTTTTGCAAATTAGTTATACATAATCACTACCTGAAATTGTTGCTATTATTGACGTTTATTAAGTGTTTGGAAGAGCACTTAGTTCCTTCATCTTTTGTTGTTCACACTCGATCAATTAGCAAAACTAGATGAACGTCATATACTGTCTTACAGATAGACGATTGTTGGAGGTTCTTTATATGACAGTTTACCATTTTGTTGGAATTAAAGGCACTGGTATGAGCCCGTTGGCACAGGTGCTTCATGATATGAACTACCAAGTCCAAGGCTCAGATGTAGAAAAGCGTTTTTTTACTCAATTGCCATTAGAAGAAAGAGGAATTCAGATTTTACCTTTTAGTAAAGATAATATTAAGCCAGGTATGATTGTTATAGCCGGGAATGCTTTTCCTGACACTCATGAGGAACTGGAAGAAGCGCGTAACCAGGGATTGACAATCATCCGATACCACAAGTTTTTGGGTGACTTTATGCAAAAATATACAAGTGTCGCAGTCACTGGAACGCATGGCAAGACTTCAACCACTGGTTTGTTAGCGCATGTTATTCAAGGTGCACACCCAACCTCCTATTTAATTGGAGATGGAACTGGGAAGGGCTCTGAAAACAATGAGTACTTTGTATTTGAAGCATGCGAATATCGTAGGCACTTTTTAAGTTATCACCCTGACTATGCCATTATGACCAATATTGATTTTGACCATCCTGACTACTATACGAGTGTAGAAGACGTATTTAGTGCATTTCAGGAGATGGCATTACAGGTTAAAAAGGGCATTATTGCTTGCGGTGATGATGAACACCTACAAAGCATCCAAGCAAAAGTGCCAGTAATGTATTATGGATTCGGCCAAGATAATGATTTTCAGGCACGAAATGTTAATAAAAGTACGAAAGGTACAACATTTGATGTATTTGTTAGAGGTACCTTGTTTTCAACATTTTCAATTCCAACCTATGGAGACCATAATGTATTAAATGCATTATCTGTTATTGCACTTTGTCATTATGAAAATATTGATGTTGAAGTTATACAAGAACGTCTTAAAACCTTTCAAGGTGTTAAAAGAAGGTTTTCTGAAAAGCAAATGGGCAACCAAGTGCTCATTGACGATTATGCACACCACCCTACTGAGATAAATGCAACGATTGATGCAGCTAGACAAAAGTACCCAGATCGTGAAGTTGTTGCTGTTTTCCAACCTCACACGTTTACACGAACTCAAACTTTCCTTAATGAGTTTGCAGATAGCTTAAATAAAGCAGATCATGTCTATCTATGCGATATTTTTGGTTCTGCAAGGGAAAATCAAGGAAAGCTTACGATTCACGACTTGATTGAAAGAATTGAAAATTGTACCTTGTTAAGTGAAGAGGACACCTCATCACTACAACAACACGCCAATGCGGTTATTATATTTATGGGTGCAGGGGATATTCAAAAGTTCCAGGAAGCCTATGAAAAACAACTAATAAATTAATTCTAAACAAAGAAGAAGAGGCCGATAAACATTGAGGCCTCTTTTTTGTTTATTCTATTTAAGATTTTCTGGATTTAATACTTCAAGTTCAGGAAGTACAAAGCGACCGTCCTTACGGATTAGTACATCATCAAAGTAGATTTCTCCTCCACCGTATTCGGGGCGTTGGATATTAACCATATCCCAATGGATGTTAGAATAATTTCCGTTAAATGCCTCATCATAACATTGACCAGGAGTAAAGTGGAAGCTACCATCTATTTTTTCATCAAATAAGATGTCTTGCATCGGGTGTTGGATATATGGATTTACACCAATAGCAAATTCACCTATGTAGCGAGCACCTTCGTCAGTATCGAAAATTTTATTGATACGGTCTGTATCGTTTGATGTTGCTTCAACGATTTTTCCATCTTTAAATGTTAGTTTCACATTCTCGAAAGTAAAACCTTGATATGGAGAAGGTGTGTTATATGTAATCGTGCCATTCACTGAATCACGAACAGGTGCAGTATAGACTTCACCATCAGGAATGTTCATTTCACCAGCACATTTCACAGAAGGAATATCTTTTATAGAGAAAGTCAGGTCCGTACCTTCACCAGTAATTCTCACTTTATCTGTTTTGTCCATTAAAGCAACTAAAGAATCCATTGCTTCATTCATTTTACCGTAATCAAGGTTACAAACATTAAAGTAGAAATCTTCAAATCCTTCTGTACTCATTTTTGCAAGTTGTGCCATTGCTGAGTTTGGATAGCGGAGAACAACCCATCTTGTTTTAGGAACACGAATTTCTCTATGTACTTTCTTACCTATCGTATTTCCTGTTATTTTCATCTTATCATCCGGCACATCTGCAAATTCATTAATGTTATCACCAGAGCGAAGTCCAATATAAGCATCCATATTTTTCATTACATTCGCTTCAAAATCTGCAATCATTTCGAATTGCTCATCCTTAGCACCTAGTAATAACGCACGATCAACTTGGTGGTCTTTTAGTGAAACAAATGGATATCCACCAGCCTTATATGCCTCATCAACCAAAGCAGTTACTAACTCACGTTGCAATCCAAAATTTTCAATCAAAACCTTCTCACCTGGTTGAAGTTTTACCGAATAGTTTATTAAATTCTTAGCTAACGTTTGTATACGTGGATCTTTCATAAATAGGCCTCCTAAAAATTAATATGTACTATCCTATTGTAACCGAAATCTGAATAATTGTTGAAAGAATTTGTCTTCTGGTGCTTGCCTAATGTTATAAAGCTAATATTCCATATAATGTAGGTTCAATTTCAATTTGTCGTTCCTTTCCGCTGCAGGCACTTGCTTTCCGCGGGGAATTATGAAAAATTCAAACTGCCGGCTTTTTCAAGGGCGAATTCCCATCGGGGAGGAAGTCGAGCCTCCTCGACGTTCCGTCTGTGGGGTCTCGACTTTTCCTCACATCCCGCAGGAGTCAAGTGCCTTCCGCTTCAATCCACTAAGTGCTTAATATCAAAGAAAAGAAACAAACTATAGGAAAATAGCTTAAGAAATAACAAATATGCTGTATTTAAATTTTATGGCGTTCATATTACAAGGTATTGAGCAACAAGTTAATATTAAACTATCGTCATTCCACAAGTTTTCAATATATGATTTATTAACTTAAATTTGGCAAAATAACTCAGTAGTGGCTTTTATAACCTATATTCAGAGTGTAAAGTTATTTGCTAAATCCACGAGACTCCTGCGGGAGATGCGCGTCATAGGGAGACCCCGTAGGCGCAGTGCGCCGAGGAGGCTCCCGGACCGCCCGCGGAAAGCGAGTGGATTTTAGCAAATAACGACTTCATACTATAACAATGCTATTTTTAACATCAACTAATGTTAATTTATTATAGGCTTGGTAAGCGGCGTTACTATGGTAATGGTGGGTGTCAAAATAGTGGATAAATTTCCAAAAGTTATGGTATGTTTATAGAAGTATTATTGTGGGTAAAGATAGTGTATCACCAAAGGAGGTGTAGGTAGTTGATCATCATTCTGTACTTAAGTGTAGCATTAATCGCAATTGCATTTTTAATCTTGGTGATATTTTTGTCGCGAACACTTCGCTCCCTTCAAATCACACTTGATAATGTAGCCAAAACATTATCTGGATTAGAAAAACAGATGGAAGGAATTACTGTTGAGACGACAGAACTCTTACATAAAACAAATGCATTAGCTACAGACATACAAGAAAAGACGAAAAAATTGAATACAGTTGTAGATGCAGTACAAGACGTTGGAGTCTCTATTCAAAGATTTAACGGTTCGATCCAGAAGGTATCGGAAAATGTTAGTGTCCAAGTAGAAAGAAACCAAGAAAAGGTTACACAAGTGATTCAATGGGGAAATGTATTAATAGATCTTTGGGATAAATGGAAAGATAAAAAGGAAGTCAAGAGAGAAGATCATACCGTACAGCGAAGTCGTGACTATAGTTAATCTTAAGTTATTCTTAAGTTATTCTAAAGGAGGAAGATGGAACGATGGGTAAAAACGACAACAACTTTCTAATTGGAGCAATTGTTGGTGGTGTTATTGGAGCTGCAACAGCACTATTTTTAGCACCAAAGTCTGGTAGAGAACTAAGAGACGACATTAATACACAGGCTTCTGTTGTTAGAGATAAAACCGAACGTTGGAGAAATGAAGCAGTTGATAAAGGTTCTGAACTAGCCAATGTTGCAAAAGAAAAAACGTCGAACTTCACTAAGAATGTCAACAACCAATCAAGTCAAATCTTTGATAAGGTTAAAGAATTTGCAAATGCCCCAATAGACGATAAACAGCTAGTTCAACAGAGTGAAGAATTAGTTGATGAAATTGTTGGTTTAACTTCTTCCAATGATGGTACAGATGCTGATGAAATTCGTCGTAGATTAGAAGAAGCCGATAAAGCACTTACCTTAGCTGAAAGCCAATCTAACACACAACCTAATCCACAGTCTTAAGACATAATTAGTGGAGAAACTGGTGAAGTGATAAAATATTCACTCATCAGTTTTTTCATATTCAAGGAGAGATACAAATTGAAGAAAATTGAGACTCTTGAACAATTTAATGCAATTCATGAAGAAAATGATGTATTTTTGTTTCTAAAACACAGCTCGACATGTCCAATAAGCCAGTCAGGATATGAGGAATTTGAAAAGTTTGTAGAAGATCATACTGAAATCCCGGCCTATTATTTAGTCGTTCAAGAAGCAAGACCCTTGTCTAATCATATAGCAGAAACATTCCATATAAAACATGAATCACCTCAAGTGATTTTATTTAAAAACAAGGATGTTACCTTTCATACTTCTCATTGGAATATTACTTATGATACCCTTTCCAAGGAAGTTAATAGCGATTAAAAAGAATGATAAAGAGGCCCTTAATGGGCCTCTTTATCGTTTACGTATTGATTGTATCAGGCCAAACTATTTTTAAATGGTCTCCTGGTGAGAGTACTTCGTGAAAGCTTACCTCTTGATTATTTCTCTCTAGGATAAAGCGGCCTTTTAATGAAGTGGGTAATTCAATATCTACATGCCTAAAAATATCTTGAAATATGAACGGTTCAACAGTTTTGCTAATAATTTGAATATGGTCATTAAAATGAATAATATCATCTTCATTTAAAGGCTTCCCATTACGGTAGATCTCATTAACAGGTTTACGTAATTCTAGCTTTTCTCCGTTGAAAAAAATAGGTAGAGTCTCAAAAAGTTTAATATTTTTAAGCTCAGCTAATTTGCCAGCTGTTGGAATACTTGCATCCGATAAAACAAATGAATCTCCGTCTGAAAATGGAGAACTTATTGATGAAACACGGTCGTTCTTTAATAGGTTTCTAGTAAACTCGGGAAAATTAGTAGCTCTATCGTTAATGCTGACTTGAAAAATACGTAATTCATTCAATACATTAGTAAGCCCCAGATTTGTTAAAGCTTGTCCAATTGTTTCAGGGTATTCATAGGTAATGACATCATGGTCTCGTATAACGTTATTAACATGAGATGGTACTGAATTCTGATAAACAGACGCTTTTATTTCATAACCTCTTCCGTTAATGGTGATGGCCTTATAAGGTATCTCATCAACTAAATCAATGATTTTAGCTTCAGCTTTTAACCCATCTGATCCCTTTTCAACCGTAATAATATCCCCATGTTTTATTTCATCGTCCAATGTACAATTCTCTCCATTTTTTAAGAGTGTTGGAGGATTTCCATGCTTACCGGGAATTGTTATTTTCTGTCCATTTAATGAAATAATCATAGCAATTCCAGGTTTACCATAAAGTTTGTTCATTTGAATACCCGAAGCAAGGAGACAGTCACCAACAGTAAGCTTTTTCATATCAAATAAACGAACTGGCTTATTGTTAACGTAAACACTTACATACTGAACTGGACTTTGCTCGGAGGCAATTGCAATACCAATCGGAGTAACTAGCTCCGGTCCTTTTTTAATGTCCTCTGACAATTTTACATTCTGGATTGCATCTATCCCACGAATGGCAACTCTGTTTTCAGGTAGGCCCAACATTCCAGCTAATCTTTTTGGTAACTCTGGAGTTAAACTTCCACCACCTACAAGCATCACAGCTTTCGGTGCCTTGTCTCCATTTAATAACAGTATCTCATGAGTAATTGCTGCAGCAAGTTTATCAATTGAGTGTGAAATTTGTTCAATAACATCTTGTTTTGGTAATTCTGTTTCAAAACCTAATATATCAGTAACAGTAATATTATCATTATTGTATAAATCACGTTTAGCCTTTTCAGCTAGTGGAAAGTCAAGTAATAGCTGATCACTTATCGCTTCTGTAATTTCATCTCCTGCGACAGGAACCATTCCATATGATACAACGGAACCTAAATCTGTAATAGCAATATCTGAAGTGCCAGCACCGATATCAACTAGTGCCACATTTAGCCTTCTCATTGTTGGTGGAATTAGCACATTGATAGCAGCAATAGGTTCGAGTGTTAGAGCGTCCATCTCCAGTCCGGCTCTATTCAAAGCTGAAATAAGAGACTCAACAACTACCTTAGGTAGAAAAGTTGCAATAACCTCTACAGATGCTTCTTCACCCTGTTGATCAATTAAATTTCCGATTTCTTGTTGATCTAATAAATAGCGGATAACTGAATATCCTACACAGTAATAGTGATGGCTATTTTCATTCTTTTGTTTATTTGCAAGGGAAATCTGTGCTTGTTGGACTGCACTTAATTCAAGATGTAAGATATCTTGCTTTTCTATCGCATTCATTAAGGAAATATCAATAATGTAGCTTGACTTTTCAGTTTTTAACGCACGCCCAGCAGCAGCTACACAAACCTTTGTTAGTTGGCCATGCTTTGTTTCAAGTTCTTGTTTAATTTCTGCAATTACCTTTGAAACGGCTAATACATCATGGATCTGACCATCCAGCATAGAACGCTCAGAGTGTTCTTTAATAACAATATCGGCTATTTCATATTGCCCATTAATTTGGCTCAAAATAATACCAACTACTGATCGAGTTCCTATATCTAAAGCGAATATTGTAGATTTTTTCATATGTGTTTCACCTTCTTTTTTATAGACATTCTAATGCTATTTTAAGGCAGAATGTAAAATGAATAAACTATAATTAGAATAATTCAGAAAGATTTAATGCTTTATCGATTGAAAGCGTTTAAATGTTAAAGCTTTTTAGTGACAATGTATTTAATATCGTATATAATTAACCCTAATTATTAGAAATGTATCATACTTTCTGTGATATATAAAGATTACTAAACTTTTGACGAAAGCAATTTACTTTTGGACAGATAGAAAGGGTGTAAGAGATGAGTAACGGGTTAGATAATTTGCGTGAAAAAGTAGATGAGTTAAACTTACAATTACTTCAAATTATTAATGAACGTGCTAAGCTTGTACAAGAAATTGGGAAGACAAAAGAAGCTCAGGGAGTAAATCGTTACGATCCTGTTCGTGAGAGAAAAATGTTAGATGAGATAATTGCCAATAATGATGGTCCATTTGAAACGTCAACACTTCAGCATATTTTTAAAGAAATTTTTAAGGCAGGACTTGAATTACAAAAAGATGATCACCGAAAAGCATTGCTTGTATCTAGAAAGAAAAAGCCAGAAGATACGATTGTCGACCTTAAAGGTGAGAAAATTGGTGACGGAAATGCACACTTTTTTGTTGGACCTTGTGCAGTAGAAAGCTATGAGCAAGTAGCTGCGGTTGCAAAGGTAGCGAAAAGTTACGGGTTAAAACTATTGCGCGGTGGAGCTTATAAACCTAGAACTTCTCCATATGACTTTCAGGGGCTAGGATTAGAAGGTCTTAAAATTCTTAAAAAAGTAGCAGATGAATATGATATGGCTGTTATTAGTGAAATTGTTAATCCTGCAGATATTGAAAAAGCAATTGAATATATTGACGTGATTCAAATTGGAGCACGTAATATGCAAAATTTTGAGCTATTAAAAGCTGCGGGGGCTGTCAATAAACCTGTATTATTAAAACGTGGAATAGCTGCAACAATCGAAGAATTTATAAATGCAGCTGAATACATTATTGCACAAGGAAATGGACAAATTATCTTGTGCGAAAGAGGGATTCGTACGTATGAAAGGGCTACTAGAAATACCCTTGACATATCTGCAGTTCCAATTCTAAAACAAGAGACACACTTACCAGTTGTTGTTGATGTAACACACTCAACAGGTCGACGTGATTTATTATTACCTGCTGCTAAAGCAGCACTAGCAATAGGCGCGGATGGTGTAATGGCTGAAGTACATCCGGATCCAGCAGTAGCATTATCTGATTCTGCGCAGCAAATGGATTTTGATCAATTTCATGATTTTATTACTCAATTAAAAGCAAATAGTGCTATTAGAGTATAACATTACATTGCCTCCTGAATTACAGGAGGCTTTTTACATACAAAGAATGCAAATTCAGCATATTTTCAAATTAAACATCCACAATATAGACATATTTCCAGTTAAAGCCTCTAAAGACATTGCGGTGATATTAATAGTATCGTATCATTAGTTACATAACTAAACAAATAACTTAAATGTAAATTATAAATATTACTTATACTATTAATAGTAATGTTTCGTTTAATAAAAGGAGTGTCGATTTTTCATGAATGTAACTATTTATGATGTTGCTAGAGAAGCTAGTGTTTCTATGGCTACAGTATCCCGTGTTGTCAACGGGAATCCAAATGTAAAACCAACGACAAGAAAAAAAGTGTTAGAAGCCATTGAACGATTAGGGTACAGACCAAATGCAGTTGCTCGTGGTTTAGCTAGTAAAAAGACAACTACCGTTGGTGTTATTATCCCGGATATTTCTAGTATTTTTTACGCAGAGCTTGCTCGTGGAATTGAAGATATAGCTACAATGTATAAATATAATATTATCTTGAGTAACTCAGATCAAAATAAAGATAAAGAACTTCACCTTTTTAATACAATGCTAGGTAAACAGGTAGATGGAATTGTATTCATGAGTGGAAATATAACAGAGGACCATGTTCATGAGTTTGAGCGTTCACCTGCACCGGTTGTACTCGCTGCTTCTATTGAAACAGGTGAATCAATCCCATCGGTTGCAATTGATTACAAGCAGGCTGCTTATGATGCGGTTACAATGCTGATTGAAAAGGGCCATAGAAAGATTGGATATGTTTCTGGACCGATGCTAGAACCAGTAAATGCAGTGAAAAAGCTTGCTGGGTATCGCCAGGCGTTGGAGGAGGCAAATCTAGATTTCAATGAGGAATTAGTTGTTGAAGGGGATTATACATATGATTCTGGGATGGAAGCATATGAAAGACTAATGGAAAACTCTAAAGAAATTTCTGCTATTTTTGTAGCAACCGATGAGATGGCATTAGGGGTTATACATGGAGCTCAGGATAATGGTGTATCAATACCAGAACAGCTAGAAGTTGTTGGTTTTGACAATACAAGGTTAGCAACTATGGTTAGGCCAACACTTACAACAGTACTTCAGCCAATGTACGATATTGGAGCTGTTGCAATGAGACTACTGACTAAATATATGAATAAAGAGGCGGTTGATGACCATATCGTAACACTTCCTCATCGTATTGAATATCGTAATTCAACAAAATAAATGTTAGAAAAGGCACATAAAGCAAAAGCTTCATGTGCCTTTTCATTATTCTTATAACAGACCCTGTTTTTTCTTATTATTTCTAATAGGATAAAGTGCTTTTTCAACGGTTTGAGCATTTTTTTCAGTGATCTCAGCTTTTCTTGGAATTGGTGGATAGATGTCAGGCTTATCAAACCAATGTTCAGGTAATTTGGTAGTTGTTCTTGATTGCCAATTCTCAATCCACTCTCTGGGTAATTCATTAGTGAAATCTGTCTCACCAATCATCTCAAGCCAAATCATTGACCATGCCCGTGGGACAACACGCCAAATATCATAGCCTCCACCACCTACTGCAATCCAACGACCATCACAATATTGATGTGCTAACTCATGTGCTAATCTCGGAATTTCTCGGTAAATGTTCATTGTGGCAGAAAGATGAGTTAGTGGGTCATAATAATGTGAGTCTGCACCATTTTGGGTAAGAATGATATCAGGCTTAAAAAAATCAACAATTTCACGAAGTGCGATTGAATAAGATTCTAACCACGATTCATCTTCAGTAAATGCATCAACAGGTATATTAAAGGAGTACCCGTAACCAGTTCCAGCTCCACGCTCATTTACGTTTCCAGTTCCAGGAAATAGATAACGACCAGTTTCGTGTATTGAAAAGGTACAAACAGAAGGATCATCATAAAAAGCCCATTGAACGCCATCCCCATGGTGCGCATCTGTATCTACATATAATACACGTAAATTATACTTTTTTTGAATGTATTTAATTGCAACTGCACTGTCATTATAAATACAAAAACCAGAGGCTTTCCCACGAAATCCATGATGTAGCCCCCCACCTAGACTAAGAGCGTGTTTGCTTTTACCAGAAAGAACATAATCGACAGCTGTTAATGTACCCCCGACCAATAATGCACTTGCTTCATGCATATTTTGAAATATAGGTGTGTCTTCGGTTCCTATTCCATAATTCAAACCAATTTCTTTTTCTAGTTGTCCCTTACCAGCTAATTTAACGGCGTTTATATATTTTGGATCATGGAATAATTCAAGCTCTTCATCTGTTGCCATACGCGGTGCAATGAGTTGAGATTCATCTATTGCATTCAATTTCTTTAATAAGTCATAAGTAAGTTCGACCCTAATTTGATTAAAAGGGTGAGAGTCACTAAACTTGTAATTTAAGAATTCTTTAGAATAGATGAAAACAGATTCTTTCGTCATGATGATATCCCTGGCATATTCGGCCATAACACCTGATAGCCTTCATTCTTTAAATCTGTAATAACCGCCATTGGATTCATAGTTTGAACTCGGAAAACAAGTATTTTGTACCTCTCGTCTTGGTCAGGATAAACAAGGACACTAGAAATATTTACATTTCGTTTACCTATAATTGTTGCAACCTCTGAGAGCATACCAGCCTTATTAGAAACTTTGATTTCAATCTGTGAACCTGGCTGATTTGCACCAGTTAATTGAACCAAGGTATGTAGCAAATCTGTCTCAGTTACAATACCAACAAGCTTTCCACCCTTTGTGATTGGTAGACAGCCAATATTGTGTTCATATAAAATAGCAGAAATTTCTTCAACAAAGTCTAAGGGATGTCCTGTAATAACATCTGTTGTCATAATTGTTTCAACAGGTCTTTCCAAGTCTTCAAGGTGCTCATTGCTTCTAAAGATAGAAGAATTAGCATCACGAACATCACGGTCACTAATAATACCCACAACAGACTGATGTTCGTCTAAAATCGGTATATGTCGTATCTTATGTTTTTCTAATAGCTTTACAGCAGTAGCAATTGTATCTTTTGGACTAAGTGTAAACACATTTTTTTTCATGATTTGTTCAACAATCATCATGAATCCCCCTTGATTTTAAAATCATCAAGTATCTATTTAAAATTTTCATAATCAAACAACTTAATTAATACATGAATCTGTTTTTGAAGCGTAATTGGTCAAAGCGTTGTATTGATTCACTATCAACTCGCTTACCAATTTTAGCCATCAAACAATTAGCTGGGTGTGAGCTAATTTCAGGATCGTCTGTAGCATACCACTCAAGACCACCAGCATTCATCATTTTTTCCATTACTTTACGGTACTCCCAGACGTTTAGTCCAGTCCCTTTTAAATCCCAATGCCAATAGTATTCTGTAGTTATCGTGATAAAATCTTCCATTGCATCATCCATCATTGATACTTGGATAAGGTTTTTGCCAACAGAATAACCTCTAAACTCAGGAATAACTTCTATTGCTCCAAGTTCGATAAGATTTTCCATTTTAGCTTCAGACCATCTTTCGAGTGGATCAGGATAAAGGTAGGTTACATATCCCACAATCGTATGGCGATTTCTAGCGATAATAATTCTACCCTCTGGTAAATCAGCAATCTCTACTAAAGCTTTATGCTGTTGTTCAGGTGTACGAAAAGCAACGAGGTCACGATGAAATTCATATCCTGCCAGTTTATAGCCTGGTATGGGTCCTTCAATAATAAGACTTCCATGTGGAGTTTTTAATTCTTTTGCATTATAAGTCTTTTTATGTTCCATTAAATCACCACCATTTTATATCACTTCACAATCTATTATACATGAAATAACAGAATTTAAAGCGTTTTCACAAAAAATTACCTTTAATTACTGTCAATATAAAAGATTTTAAAAATTGAGAAAAGAGCATATGTATAATATAATAGAAGCATATTTACATAAGGGGGAGTTTGTTTTATGAAAGTGGAAGCGCTACCAGTAATGCAAGGAGATCATAACTTAAAAGATTATAATGAAACATATAATACTCACAATTGGTCTGATGTTGAGAAGAATTTTTCGTGGTCAGAGACTGGTAGAGTTAACATGGCCTATGAAGCGATAGATAGGCATGCTACTGGCAATAGAAAAAATAAAGTTGCTCTCTACTACCGTGATCCCTTAAAAGAAGAAAAATATACATTTAAAGAAATGAAAGAATTCTCTAATAAAGCTGGAAATGTACTTAAACAAATTGCAGATGTTGAAAAAGGTGACCGTGTATTCGTCTTCATGCCTCGCTCACCGGAATTATATTTTGCTATTTTAGGAGCAATCAAGCTTGGTGCTATCGTTGGTCCACTTTTTGAAGCATTTATGGAAGGTGCAGTCCGTGACCGTCTTGAAGACAGTGAAGCAAAGGTTATTATTACAACTCCTGAATTAGTTGATAGAATTCCAGTTGATGAACTCCCAGCTCTCAAACATATCGTTCTTGTAGGGGAAAATATTAACGAAGATGGTAAAAATATTGATTTTAGAAAGCATATGAAAAATGCAAGTAAACACCTACAAATTGAGTGGATGGACCGTGAAGACGGGTTAATTCTTCACTATACATCTGGTTCAACTGGCAAACCTAAGGGTGTTCTTCATGTCCATAATGCTATGATTCAACATTACCAAACGGCTAAATGGGTTTTAGATCTGAAGGAAGATGATGTGTATTGGTGTACAGCAGACCCAGGATGGGTAACTGGAACAGCATATGGAATTTTTGGGCCTTGGTTAGTAGGAGCTTCAAATGTCATCCTTGGTGGACGTTTCAGGCCAGAATCCTGGTATGAAACAATAGAAGATTACGGAGTAACAGTATGGTACAGTGCTCCGACTGCATTTCGTATGTTAATGGGTGCTGGGGATGAATTAGTTAAACAGTTTGATTTATCCTCTTTACGACATGTGTTAAGTGTTGGAGAACCATTAAACCCTGAGGTTGTTCGTTGGGGAGTTAAAGTGTTCAATCAACGCATCCATGATACATGGTGGATGACTGAAACTGGAGGGCAACTAATCTGTAATTACCCTTCAATGGAAATCAAACCAGGGTCAATGGGTAAACCAATTCCTGGAGTAAAGGCTGCAATAGTAGATGATCAAGGTAATGAGCTACCTCCATACAGAATGGGGAATTTAGCGATAAAAAAAGGCTGGCCTTCAATGATGCATACAATTTGGAACAATGAAGCGAAATATCAGTCGTATTTTATGCCTGGAGATTGGTATGTTTCTGGTGACTCAGCCTATATGGATGAAGATGGCTATTTCTGGTTCCAAGGAAGAATTGATGATGTAATTATGACTTCAGGTGAAAGGGTAGGTCCGTTTGAAGTTGAGAGTAAGTTAGTAGAACATCCTGCTGTTGCAGAAGCTGGTGTAATTGGAAAGCCTGACCCTGTAAGAGGAGAAATTATAAAAGCCTTTGTAGCTCTTCGTGATGGCTATACAGCAAATGATGAGCTGAAGGAAGAGATAAGAAGTTTTGTTAAAAAAGGTCTAGCAGCACATGCCGCCCCACGTGAAATTGAATTCCGTGATAAACTACCGAAAACAAGAAGTGGGAAAATTATGAGACGTGTTCTTAAAGCTTGGGAGCTTGATTTACCTACTGGTGATTTATCGACAATGGAAGATTAATCAAATAGAAAAGCACTGCATTTCATTCATGCAGTGCTTTTTTTTATACATATGGTACTGTTAAGCTTTGACGATTCGTTCCGACTCCTGGTAAGCCAGGGATGATTTCATCATCTCCGGGCTCTCCGCCACTATCATCGCCATCATTCTCACCATCTCCTGGTGTGTCTTCTTCATCAGAAGGAACTTCCTCTGGCTGATCCATATAGGTTCCAAAATTCTTAGTATCAGAAATAGGAGAGACATTTCCGATAATATCAACTGCAACAACATAGTATGCCGCAGGATCCTGGTTAGGAAGTGTATATTTTAGTTCAGTTTGTGCAGGGATACTTGCTATTTGCACAAACTCTGTTGAAAAGTTACCTGCACGATAAATTCTATAGCCAACCACATCAGTGTGTTCATGCTTTGACCATGTTAGAATATTACCCTTTAGTTCGACTTTTGCAATCTTAGTAGGAGCGACTCCATTATCCTGTAATGGTTCTGTTTCAGTGACTACAATATTGGTCCACTGATCATTTTTCGGAAGTATGTCGTTAAGAGCAGTTAAATCCTTAAGGTCATTCTTTTCTAGGAATTCTTTCTTAACCATAATACCTTCCTGAACAAACTCTGCTGGAGCAGTTTCTGGAACTCTGTAAGCTTTTCCATCAACAATGATGTATTTGCCTCTTTCTAGATTATCATCGACTTCTGTAGGTGCATATTTTGCATTGAAGATATCCTCTGCAACAAGGCCAGCTTCTTTACAAATATCCGATGGCAGAAGCCCTGATAGTGCACAGTATTGCCTTTTAACAAGACCACCTGGCATTTTAAATGGCTCTTTTGGTGCTACAAGGTCTGGGTTAATTTCATACGCAACG
Source organism: Cytobacillus luteolus (assembly GCF_017873715.1). Taxonomy (NCBI): domain Bacteria; kingdom Bacillati; phylum Bacillota; class Bacilli; order Caryophanales; family Bacillaceae; genus Litchfieldia; species Litchfieldia luteola. The sequence continues at coordinate 370,310 of NZ_JAGGKM010000004.1, read as the reverse complement.
TTCATAAGCTTTGACCATAGCAATAGATTTCGTTGCGAATATGATAGCCCTTTATAATGACCATACATCGATTTTGGTGTATCATAACCAATCCATGTTCCAAACGTAACATTTGGATTTGTCGCAACAAACCATGCATCTCGGTAATCTTGGCCCGTTCCTGTTTTACCTGCCCAATCAGCATTAAAGCTTAAATAACGGTTGATAGACGTTGCTGTTCCACTTCTAATTACATCACGCATTATATCAATTGTAAGATATGCAGTCTGAGGTGAGAAAACATCTACAGCCTTTGATTCATGCTGGTAGATTACCTCTCCTTCATTTGTCTCAATTCTATCAATCATATAGGCATCGATAAATTGCCCTGAGTTTGCGAAAGTTGCATATGCATTTACATTCTCTTCAACAGTTACACCTTTTGTCATCCCACCAAGAGAAAGAGAGAGGATTTCACTGTCTAATTTTACAAGTGAGCTAAATCCCATTTGTTCTAGATAAGAGATAGGACGCTGTTTATATATATTTGCATATGTTTTAACAGCAGGTATATTCCTAGACATTTTTAATGCATGTCTTGCTGACATTAGTCCGTCAAAAGTGCCACCATAGTTTTTAGGTTCATATTTAGGCAGCTTTAGAGGTACATCTGCAATAACTGACCCTGGTTGTAATTCTCCAAGCTCAATAGCAGGAGCATATACTAATAATGGTTTCATAGTAGAACCATTTGGACGTAATGCAAAGGTAGCATGATTTGTTTGTTCTCTTGTATGATCTCTTCCACCAACGAAGCTAATGATCTTACCAGTGCTATTTTCAATTAACACAGCACCTGTTTCTACTGGTTCCATTACTTCCTCATCTACCCCAGTGTCAGGGTTTTTCTTAATTTGAGGCTTATCTGGTCCGTAATATTCATAATTCTTTGCAACCTCTTGCATCTTGTCATAAATCTGTTTATCAATAGTAGTATAAATTCGATACCCATTTTGACGTAAATTTTGATTTGCCAAATTTTTATAGTACTTTTGTAAATTCTCATCTGCAGTCAGGTCTTCTTCTTCGTATCCATCTTCTTTCGCAAGCTTTTTTAATAGAATGTCAGTAGCTCTTAGCTCTATTTCACTAGTTAACCACGGATATTGGTCAGTTGGAGAGGCTTTATAAGGTGTTAAATTAGCACGTAAATCATATTTAATTGCCTCATCATATTGTTTTTGTGTGATATATTTACCATCCAACATTCGTTTAAGAACAGTTTGCATTCTATTTAAACCAGGCTCTAAATCTGTTTTTACTTCTGCTTTATTTGTAAACGGTGTATATCTGAAAGGACTTTGTGGTAAACCTGCGATAAAAGCAGCTTGTGCAAGATTTAAGTCCTTAGCGTCCACCCCAAAAATTCCCTTAGCAGCTGTTTGTACACCTGCAATGTTTCTACCAGATGAATTACGCCCAAATGTAGCCATATTTAGATAAGCTTCAAGAATTTCATCTTTCTCAAAGAATTTTTCGAGTCTCATGGCAAGAAGAATTTCTTTTGCTTTACGGTCAAATGAAACTTCGTTTGTAAGTATTTGGTTTTTAATTAATTGTTGAGTTAATGTACTTCCACCGGTTTGAACGGAGGAGTTTGTTACTTCCTGAAAAATTGCACGTAAAATTGCTTTAGGTACTACACCGTTATGCTCATAAAAGTATTCGTCTTCAGTTGCAATAACTGCATTTTTTAAGTGATCAGAGACTTCGTCTAAAGTAATTTCTACTCTATCTAGATCTGATCTGAGTTTCCCTAAATACACATTGTTATCGAAATATACTTCCGTTGTTTCTTCATAATTGTAAACATGCTTCTTCATATCCTCAAATGGGCGTAGTGGTTCATCTTTTACTAGAGATGCGAAATAGCCAGCACCGGCACCACCGGCAAATGATATACCAATTAGTCCAAATATCAAAAATAATAAAAATAAGTTCCAGACTACGCTATATGTTATATTTGCGGTCTTTTTTGCTCTTTTGTGGAATAGAAAATCTTTAATGGATACTAATCTTTCAACCCATTTTTCTTTATTGTGGTTCATCTATAATCAATCCCCCTAAAAATCAAGTTAATTATAGCACAATCCTTGTCACCATTTATATTTATTTGTCATTTTCCAAGATTTAATTTGACAATAAATTCTCGATATGATAAAAACTATTACATATAAATAGTAAAGCTATGATAGGAATTAGTAATACATATCTCACTGTTAACGATGGTTTCAACTTAGTTCGAATCATCTCAGAGAGCTGATGATTGGTGGAAATCAGTACAAAGATATCGTGTGAATTACCTCCTTGAGCATCTTTTGTGAAATGCCAATTGCCAGATTGCAATTTAGTATTCAGTAGCAAAAGACGGTCTAACCGTTAATTTTCTAAGCGAAGGACTTTTGTTGTCCTTAAGTTGGGTGGTACCGCGACTATTAACTCGTCCCTTCATTATGAAGAGACGAGTTTTTGTGTTTATTACACGAAATAATTATGAAAAGGAGAATAAGGGATGGATATTCTAAAGGATTTGGAATTTAGAGGACTAATTAATCAAGTAACAGATAGTGAGGGGTTAGAAAAGACATTAAGTGAAGAGAAAATTAAACTTTATTGTGGTTTTGACCCAACTGCAGACAGTCTTCATATTGGAAATTTAGCAGCCCTGTTAACTTTGAGAAGATTTCAACAAGCTGGGCATCAACCAATTGCCCTGGTAGGTGGAGCAACAGGTTTGATTGGAGATCCGAGTGGGAAAAAGAATGAACGAACGTTAAACCCACAAGAAACGGTTGTAGGCTGGAGTGAAAAAATTAAGGCCCAGCTTTCTCGATTTTTAGATTTTGAAGCAGTAGAAAATCCAGCGAGTATTGCAAATAACTATGACTGGATAGGTAACTTAGATGTAATCACTTTTCTAAGAGATGTTGGTAAAAATTTCGGATTAAATTATATGCTTGCAAAAGATTCAGTTAAAACAAGAATTGAAGAGGGAATTTCTTACACAGAGTTTACTTATATGATCTTGCAATCTTATGATTTCTTAAAATTATATGAAACACAAAACTGTAGAATGCAAATAGGTGGAAGTGATCAGTGGGGGAATATTACAGCTGGACTAGAGTTAATTAGAAAGTCTACGGAAAATGCAAAGGCCTTTGGATTAACGATTCCTCTTGTAACTAAATCAGATGGTACGAAGTTTGGCAAAACAGAATCAGGAACAATCTGGTTAGACCGTGAGAAGACATCATCGTACGAATTTTATCAATTTTGGATTAACACGGATGACAGAGATGTGGTAAGTTATTTAAAATACTTCACTTTCCTAAGCCAAGAAGAAATTGAACATCTAGAAAATGAAACAACAAATGCTCCTGAGAAGCGAACAGCTCAAAAGGCACTTGCTGAGGAGTTGACAAAACTTGTACATGGAGATGAGGCATTAGTTCAGGCTGTTAAAATTTCAGAGGCACTATTCAGTGGAAGCATTGGGAGCTTGACTGCTGATGAGATTAAACAGGGTTTTAAAGATGTTCCATCATATGAACTAAAAGGTGAAGCAGAAGTAGGTCTAATTGACTTATTAGTCGACAGCAAAATCTCTCCATCGAAACGTCAGGCGCGTGAAGATGTTCAAAATGGGGCTATCTATATAAATGGTGAGCGTATTCAAGAAGTAAATTATGTCTTAACTAAAGAAGATCGTATCGAAGGACAATTTACTGTAATTCGTAGAGGTAAGAAAAAATACTATTTAATTAAATAAATTCATCAAAAAAGGAGCGTGTCTACACACGCTCCTTTTTAATACTATCCTTTTTAGAAATAAAAAAGGACGGGAAGAACCCATCCTTTTTTCATTATTAACGTGAGTAGAACTCAACGATAAGTGCTTCGTTAATTTCAGCTGGTAACTCAGAACGCTCAGGTAAACGAGAGTAAGTTCCTTCTAATTTATCAGCATCAAATGTTAAATAATCAGGTACGAAGTTATTTACTTCGATTGCCTCTTTAATAATGTCTAAGTTACGTGATTTTTCACGAACAGAGATTGTTTGACCAGGTCTTACACGGTATGAAGGAATATCTACACGACTTCCATCAACTAAAATGTGACCATGGTTAACTAATTGACGAGATTGACGGCGAGTACGAGCAAGACCTAAACGGTAAACAAGGTTATCTAAACGTGACTCAAGAAGAACCATGAAGTTTTCACCGTGGATACCAGACATTTTACCTGCAGTTGTAAAAAGGTTACGGAATTGACGCTCATTTACTCCATACATATGACGAAGCTTTTGCTTCTCTTGTAATTGTAAACCGTACTCAGAAAGTTTTTTACGTTGATTTGGACCATGTTGTCCTGGAGCGAAAGGACGCTTTTCTAATTCTTTACCTGTTCCGCTTAAAGAAATACCAAGACGACGTGATAATTTCCAACTTGGACCTGTATAACGAGCCATTGATGACTCCTCCTTCAATTGTTTTTATTTTGTATAAAATAAAAACCAGACGTGACTTCTTACAGTATGGACATTTTATTTTCATGTATCCTCGCCCTAGCAGCAGAGAGTTACAAGATACACCTCAAAAGTTTGTGAGGAATAAAATGAAACATAAAGCCAATCACATAGGCTGCAATATTTTACACAACGATTAGTATATGATTTTGAAGCATAAAAGTCAAGTGATTTTCTATTAACTCCTATGAACAAGGAAATAAAATGATAGAACCATAAAATGAAAATCATAGAAAAAAGACATTTATATTACAAAATAAACTATAATAGAGAAATATTTTATAAAAAAGATTATAATATAATTGTCAAATTATTGTCAGGAAAATGTAGGTGATACGATGGAATACCAAGATCCTCAGCTACTGGCTTCATTAAAAAGTCATTTCTTTGATTTTTTAGTGCAAGAAGATGAGCAACAATCAATAGATCAATTATTAATTTTAATGAATGAAAAGCTAAATCTAGAAGAGGTGACTCTCTTTATTTATAACGAATGGAAGCAATACTATTTTCCAAAGGCCTCTAGCAATATGTCCATTAACAATAATTTAGGCAGTTATTTTCTATCAGATAAAATCGTAAATGAAATGATGGAAGAGCAGGAAAATGTTGACGATAAAAGGACTATTTATACGTTCATTTCAAAGATATATAGAAATAACAAAGCAATTGGACTATTTGAGTTTAAATATAGACAATTATCCATAAATAAATCGTTGTTAATAGAAGTGGCTAATGAAGGCTTCAAATTGATTGAAAAGTTACTAGAGTTTTCAAAGATATTTGAAGAAGGAAAAAGGTATGAACAATTATTTAATGTAACAGCTAAATTTCATTCGACGATGGACATGGATGAAGTATTAGGAGAGATTATTGATACCTTACGTAATGTATATCCTTCGTTCACATACTATTTATTACTTTCTCATGACAATCATAATAACAATGGGTTGCCAATTAAAGAGTTCCAATATGATAATGATGATAATCCTGCGGCAATGCAAGCCTATGTAACAGGAGAAGTACAGTTTGAGGACTTAGTAAAAGAGAAGAGATCTATACTATATGCGCCCCTGAAAGGTAAGCAGGGTGTGTATGGAGTACTACAAGTAATTGCGCCAAATACTGTTATTTTTCCGCATAGTGAGGTCAGGTTTATTGAATTGCTTGCGAACACAGCGGGGAGTGCGCTTGAAAATGCTCAACTATATCAACAATCAAAAAGACTAGTTGCTGATCTTCAACTAATAAACGAGACATCACATCGATTGAATTCTAACTTAAGATTAACAGACACGATGAACTTTATGTCAGATCAAATTCTACAGTCTTTTGGATCACAAGAGGTAGGATTTATTATATTAGAAAACGATCGATTTAAATTGCTACCAGGAAGTACACCTTTTTTTGAAAGTGAGCAAAGTGAGCTTTATCTAAAGTATGTGGATGAAAAAATTAAAGACGAAAAGGATACATTATTTATTGGGGATATATCTACTGAACCTCTCTTAAATGGGTTAAGATTTCGTTCTTTAATGGCAGTCCCAATGGCTCAAAGTGGACTTATTAAAGGTGTTGCCATTGTTATGCACGAGAAACCTTACTATTTCTCATTTGAAACCTTTAAACTGCTTCAATCATTAATTCATCACTCAACTCTAGCATTCTCAAACTCAATGTTAAGAGAAGAATTAGAAAACCTAGTTATAACAGATCATTTAACGAAATTATACTCACGTAGCTACCTTGATAGCATGATTACAAAATCTATGGCAACCGATGCTTTTGGGACTTTTGTGCTAATAGATTTGGATAATTTCAAATGTATTAATGATATATATGGTCACCAGATAGGTGATGAAATCTTAATACAGGTTGCTAGAATTTTAAAGGATAATATTCGAGATAATGATATTGGTGCAAGATGGGGTGGAGAAGAACTTGCTATTTATTTACCAAAGGTTGATCTGGCAGCAGGTACAGCAATAGCAAAGAGAATTGTTGAAAAAGTAGGCAACCATACCTCTCCTAAAGTGACAATTTCCTGTGGATTATCCCATTGGAATCAAAGTTATCAGGATAATGCATTCAAATTATTTAAAAGGGCAGACAAGGCTTTATATATGGCAAAAGAAAATGGAAAGAACCAAGTGGTCGTTCAAGAAGAAAGCATAGTGTAAAACTAGTAAGAAATTACAGGCGTTCAGGAGGTGCTACCTCTTGAATGCTTTTTTTATCTGTACTGAATTGAGAAAAGCGGTAGTAGCAACACAGATACACATTCCTTTTTATATAAAAAGAAAACGCTTTCAATACAGGCTGTTTTATCATATCCTATTAATAGGAGTTTAAAATTAGGGGGATGGATTTGGATGGCTAATGAAGAGAAAAAAATAGAAACAACTGTTATCCACGGAGGGTACGATTCTAAAAACCATAATGGAAGTCTGACGCCGCCTTTATTTCAGACGTCAACATTTACTTTTGAAACAGCAGAGCAAGGAGAAAGACGGTTTGCTGGGGCAGAGGATGGGTTTATCTATTCTAGATTAGGAAATCCGACTGTTAGAACACTCGAAGAAAGAATCGCTCTGATTGAGGGTGCCGAGGCAGGACTTGCTTTTGGTTCTGGAATGGCTGCTGTTTCAGCAGTTCTACTGGCTCTAACCAAATCCGGTGATCATATTCTATGTTCTAAAGGAGTTTATGGATGTACCTTTGGGTTACTTGAATTGATGAATGAAAAATATAATATCACGCACAGCTTTAGCAATATGGATTCTGAACAAGCAATTGAAGATGCAATATCCTTTGATACAAAAGTTATTTATGTGGAAACACCTATAAACCCTACAATGGCACTTATTGATCTAGAATTGGTTGTGAAGGTAGCGAGAAAATACAATGTCCCAGTAGTCGTAGATAATACATTTTCTTCTCCTTATCTACAACAACCTATTAAATTAGGCTGTGACATTGTAATCCACAGTGCGACCAAGTATATTGGTGGTCATGGAGATGTGATCGCTGGTTTAGTTGTTGGGAAAGCGGAATTCATCAATAATGTTGCCATGACGACAAAAAAGGATATAGGTGGAATTATTTCACCATTTGATGCATGGCTATTACTTCGTGGATTAAAAACTTTACCTGTTCGAATGGACCGTCATTGTTCTAATGCAGCCAAGATTGCTGAGCTACTTAAACAACATGAAGGAATTGAGGAGTTATACTATCCAGGAGATCCTAATAACCCTCAATATGAAATTATGAAAAAACAAATGAAACAGGCTGGTGGGCTAATATCATTTACGATAAATGGTGGAAAAGAAGAGGCGCAAAGAGTACTGAATGAATTGAAATTGATAAAAATTGCAGTAAGTTTAGGTGATGCTGAGACCTTAATTCAACACCCAGCCACAATGACTCATGCTGTCGTTCCTGAAGAAGAGCGAAAGAAGATGGGAATCACTGATAACATGATACGTCTATCTGTAGGCTTAGAAGCATGGGAAGATATTTGGAGTGACTTAAAGCAGGCATTAGACGTCTTGGTTTTAAAGAAATAGTGTATTTAACCAAAAGAACCTCTCCTAGCTAGGAGGGGTTCTTACTTTAACAAAGACTTAAACTTCCTTTATATAACTTACTAAAACTTCCACAAATTTCTCTAAGAATTCTTGGTCAATTTCATCAAATCGATCTTTTATTGGGCTATCAATATCAAGCACGCCTATTACTTTGTCATTTTTTATCATAGGAACAACAATTTCAGAGGCAGATGCAGCATCACAAGCAATGTGGCCGGGGAATAAATGAACATCGGCTACTCTTAAAGTTTCTTTGTTTTGGGCAGAGGTACCGCAAACTCCTTTTCCAAACGGAATTCGAACACAAGCAGGAAGTCCTTGGAACGGGCCGAGTACAAGCTGTTCACCTTCAGTAATGTAAAAGCCAACCCAATTTATATTTTCAAGAAACTGATTCAATAGAGCTGAAGCGTTAGCTAGATTTGCAATGGTATTTGTTTCATCCTCAATTAAAGCAGTTAATTGTTTTATGACAAACTGATAATTTTCTTCCTTAGTTCCTTTATACATTTCGACGTTAAACATGATAATCCTCCATTCTAATGTAAGAAATTACATTTATAATAGCAGAAAAAGTAGATTTCCGCATAACTTTGTCGAGCGAAAGTTAAAGGAGTTAAATATATATTCTAGAAGGTTTATATAGGGAGTAATGATATGGAGGGATTATGTTGAAAACAGAAACAAAGAAGAAGGTAATTGATGCGGCAGTTTATTATTTCAATACCAAGGGGTTTGATGGCACTTCGGTTAGAGAAATAGCGAATAAGGCGAACGTTAATGTAGCCAACATATCCTATTACTTCGAAAATAAGAATGGTTTGCTTGAGTATTTGATATCAAATTTCTTTGAAGGATACCTTAAAGTGATCGAATCTAGGTTTGATGAGTTAGATAAAAGATCTGCTAAAGAGTGCTTACTACTCGTTGTAAAAGATATACTACTCTATCAAAAAAGCAATAGACACCTTACTCGATTTGTCTTACGAGAGTTAACATTAGATACACTATTAATTAGAGAAATAATGACTACCTATCTGGCGAAGGAAAGATATTATTTAAAAACGATTTTTGAGATTGGTATGAAACAAAAAGAATTTAAGAAACTGGCTATCCCTTTTATTATTATCCAATTAAAAGGTATGCTAAGTATGCCGTACCTCCATCCTCAATACTTGGCAGAGGTACTTCATGTAATGCCGAATGAAGAATATTTTACAGAGCAGTACTATAAGGAAATTGAGCGTTGGGTTAATGCTGCTGTCTCAGAGCCCTTTGAAAAAACAGTAAAAACAAATAATCAAATCGCGCTTTCTATATAATATTTAGTGCCTGTAATTGAAATCAACAGGTTAGTGTATATAGCTTTATCAATCCTTATCCACTGGAGTGTTTTTAACCAGTGGATAAGGATTTTTTTGTTGAAAATCTATTAAATGTTTTAATTTAAATCTTTTATAGGAAAAATTAATGATTTTCTGTAAAAAATTTTAAAATTTTGGTCAAAAATTGTCGTTTACATGGTATCATAAAAACATTGAAAATACACCAATATTTAGTATGTATCTATAAATATCGTAATCAATTAGATGAGTTATTGGCGGAATTTGTCGAATGGGAAAAAATCGACTGAAAATAAATAGATATGGGTTCATGCCTTCTAACTAATGATCTTTTATAAAACTAGATTTAATAGAAAGTAAGGGGGCTAGTTATGGAAATCATAATAGGCATTATAATTGTTGTTGCACTTATTTTAATTTTAGGAATTTATTTTAGGAAAAAAATTTATAAAGAAGTTGATCGTTTAGAAGCGTGGAAGATAGATGTAATGAATCGTCCTGTCACAGACGAGATATCAAAAGTAAAAGAACTAAATATGACAGGTCAAACAGAAGAGCTCTTTGAAAGATGGAGAAGACAGTGGGATGAAATTGTTACGTTGAATCTGCCCAATATTGAAGAGTACCTATTTGATGCCGAAGAATTAGCTGATAAATATCGCTTTAGTAAGTCCAAAGCAGTTCTTCAAAAAATTGAAAATACCTTACAGCAAACAGAAGAAACTATCGCTAAAATTCTTGAAGAACTTAAAGACCTAATAGGTAGTGAAGAAAAAAATAGAGTGGAAATTGGAGAGTTAAAGTCTACTTACCGAAATGTTAAAAAGTCCTTGCTTGCTCATCATCTCTCCTTTGGAAAGGCAGAGGTAGCTTTAGAAAAGAAATTAGAAGAAGTTAATGAAAAGTTTTCAACCTTCGAGGAAGCAACCACTCAGGGTAATTACTTAGAAGCTAGAGAAATTGTACTTTTCATTAAAGATAGTCTCTCGATCATGAAGGAATACATTTCGGAAATACCAGAATTATTATCTGAATATCAATCTTATATCCCATCTCAATTAGATGATTTGATTGATGGATACAAAGAAATGCAAAATAATGGCTTTATGCTGGATCATCTCCAAGTTGAAAATGAAGTTGAGTTTTTACGAAATAAAGTAGTGGAAAATCTCAACCGTATTGAAAAACTAGAGATTAAAGAAGCAAAAGAAGCGATTATTGAAATAAAAGATTCACTTGAAGGTCTATATGACCTATTAGAAAAAGAGGTCACTGCGAATCATTATGTTCAACAGGAAGTAAGTAAAATAGAACAAGTACTTCATTCTTTACATGAGGAAAGTAAATCTTCAGGGGATGAAACCGAACTTGTACAACAGAGTTACAGACTGACTGAGGAAGAGATACAAACACATAAAGCGATTGTAAAGCAGATAAAACAGCTTTTAAAACAATTTTTATCAATCCAATCGAAATTAAATGAGGATCATATTGCTTATTCGTTAATTCAAGATGAACTTGAGGATGTTCATGCTCAAATTGAATCAGTGAAGGAGCAGCATATTAAATATTGTGAGTCATTACAAACACTACGAAAAGATGAATTATATGCTCGTGATCAGCTGAGTGAAATGAGAAAAGCATTAACAGAATCAAAACGATTATTATCGAAGAGTAATGTGCCAGGTTTACCCCAAGGTTATAAAGAGCTTCTTATTGATGCAAAGGAGAGCTTAGAGGCAGTTGTTATAAAGCTTGAAGAAAAACCTTTAAATATGAAAGTAGTTAACCAAACTCTAAAAGAGGCTCAGGACATTGTAGCAAATACTACGACTATGACAGAGGATTTAATTGAACAGGTTTATCTGGTGGAACAGGTCATTCAATATGGAAACCGCTATAGAAGTAGCTATCGTTCAATCTCTGAAGCTTTGCTAGAAGCAGAAAAGTCTTTCCGCAACTATGAATATGAAACAGCCTTAGAGCAGGCTGCTAGTGCAATAGAAGAGATTGAGCCAGGTGCACTTAAAAGAATCCAAAGCATTTTAGATGATAGAGAACTAATACAACATATCTAAATAATAAGGCCCTTATGATTTTTTCATAAGGGCCTTAATGTATACTTATTTTCTCATAGAGAGTATATAACCGAGTATTGCTCCAATAATTGCTGGAACCACCCAACCGATACCTTGCTCATATAAAGGTAAAAATTCTTTGAAAAATTGTAAGAGTAAAGGAAACTCAATTCCAGCACTATTAAGACCATCAAATATACTAATAAGACCTGTGGCTAAGAGTGCTAAGGAATATATCATACTTTTCTCTCCGATAAGTGGGTGTGCAAAAGAAAGTAGGATGAGTACAATTGCTAAAGGATAGATAATGATCAAGATTGGCACGGAAAATGCAATAAGTTGCGTTAGTCCAATATTAGCTACACCTAAACTAAAAATTGTTAGAAGTGCAACAAATGACTTGTACGAAATCTTGTTTGTAAGTGTTGTTAAATATTTTGCACATGCTGATACTAATCCTACAGCTGTGGTTAAACAAGCAAAAGTAATTGCGATACTGAGTATACTAGTCCCAACTGAACCTAATAAGTAACTTGCGGACGTGGATAGTATAATACCTCCGTTCTCTGCATAGCCAATTGCCTCTACACTTGTTGCCCCAAGATAGGCCAACGAAACATATACGATAGCAAGTCCACTTGCTGCAATGAGACCAGCAATTGTACATGTTTTCAATAATGATATTCTATTGGTGACTCCTTTTTCCATTACCGAATGAATAATCACAATACCAAAGACTAATGCTGCAATCGTATCCATTGTCAGATAGCCCTCGATAAACCCTGTAAAGAAGGGAGAGTGTACGTAGCTTTCTGCAGGGGTTTGCAGAGAACCCATCGGTGAAAGAAGGGCTTTCCCAACTAAGAAAGCAATAACAACTAGTAATACTGGCGTTAAGTACTTTCCAATTCTGTCCACTAGCTTAGAAGGGTTTAGAGATAATAGGTAGGTTATTAGAAAGAAAATCATTGTATAGACCATTAAACTAATATTGCCATTTAGCTCAGCTGCAAGAAAAGGAACAACCCCAATTTCGTAAGCAGTTGTAGCTGTACGAGGAATTCCGAAAAATGGACCTATTGCCATATAAAGTGTTAGCGTAAAAATGAATCCGAATAATGGATTAACCCTATTTGCAATTAACTGAAGATTACCACCTGAATATGCTATCGCAATAATTCCTAAAAGAGGCAACCCGACTCCTGTTAGTAAAAATCCTAAGATGGCAATCCACACATTCGATCCTGCCAATTGACCTAATAAAGGTGGAAATATCATATTTCCTGCTCCAAAGAATAAGGCAAAGAGCATTAAACCGATTGTCAATATTTCTCGTTTTTTCAGTACTATGTCTTTCATAGTGTCCCCCTGTTTTTCGTAAACGTGAATACGTTTTCATAATATCATAGCAAAATCGAATAATGTCGAAATTTAAAAATGTTTAAATTTTAGTATAATTTTGTCAGTTTTAATATAGATGACTATTTTAACATTTGCATACTATTAGGAATTATGAATGTACCTACATATGTTTTCATCAAAAAACGATTATGTTAATATTGAAGGCATGATAAAGACAGGAGTCAACAATCGACCCCGAGAAGAAGTGAGGCTTTATTATGATTTATTTAGACAACAGTGCAACCACCATACCTTATGATGAGGTGTTAGACGTATTTATAAAAGTGTCAAAGGATTACTTTGGTAACCCATCGTCTATTCATCGGTTAGGTAGTACAGCTGAAAGATTATTAACACAAGCGAGGGAGAATGTAGCAAATATTCTGGGATGTAAGCCTTCTGAAATCATATTTACTTCTGGAGGCTCAGAAGGAAACAATCTCGCTATAAAGGGAGTAGCCTTGTTTAATAAAAGACGTGGCAACCATATTATCACATCTTCCATTGAGCACCCTTCTGTAGAAGAGGCTTGTAAACAACTTGAGCAATTAGGGTTTGAAGTAACCTACGTTAAGCCAGATGAAAATGGTATAGTACATATAGAGGATATTAAAACTGCAATTCGCAATGAAACCATTCTTGTATCAATCATGCACGTAAATAATGAAGTTGGTTCTGTTCAACCGATAACAGAAATTGGCAAGTTACTTAAAGATTATCCTAAAATATTGTTTCATGTAGACCATGTTCAAGGTGTTGGTAAGGTGCCTTTACATTTTCCATCTGCAAATATTGATCTTTGCACTATTTCTGGACACAAATTTCACGGTATAAAGGGGACAGGAATCGTTTATATCCGATCCGGGGTTGAGTTAACACAACTCATTTCAGGTGGTGCTCAGGAAAATAGTTATAGATCGGGAACAGAAAATACTGCAGGAGCTGTAGCAATATCTAAGGCATTAAGAATGACGTTTGAAAATATTGATAATAAAATTTCAAAAATGAATATAATAAAGAGGGCGTTTATAGATAAACTCTCCGCGGATCTCCCTTTAATAACGATAAATACACCTAACGAGAGATCAGCACCGCATATTATTAATTTCTCAATAAATGGCTTAAAATCAGAGGTGTTTGTTCATATGTTAGAGGAACAAGGGATATATGTCTCAACTACGTCAGCCTGTTCTTCTAAAAAACAAGCACCTAGTAAAACACTTTTGGCTATGGGCAAAAATGAGCAATCAGCTAATAGCTCAATTAGAATCAGCTTGACCCACTTTAATAGGGTTGAGGATGTTGATATAGTTATAAAGGCTATTAGAGATTCTCTAACCAAACTTGAAAAGATAATGAGGTAGCTAAAATGAAATACGATCATATATTAATTCGATATGGAGAAATTTCAACGAAAGGGAGAAACCGAAAGAAGTTTATAGACCAGTTGTCTTATAATATCAAAATTAAACTAGCGGATTTCCCTAAGTTGACAATTGAGAAGACAAGAGACCGGATTTATATAAAGCTTAATGGCGAGGAAAATATAGCAGACATTACACAGCTACTAAAAATGGTATTTGGGATACATTCTTTTAGTATTGCTATGAAGATTGAAAGTGAGTTGTCCTCAATTAAGCAGGCTGCTCTGGCAGCTATAGAGGATGTTGGTTACCGTGGTAAAACGTTTAAAGTGACTGCCAAAAGAGTATTTAAACAATTCCCATTAGACACCAATGAATTAAATTACGCGATTGGAAGTCACGTTCTTACAAACACTGAGGATTTAAAGGTAGATGTAAGAAATCCCGATATTAATTTACGTGTTGAGGTCCGTGAGGAAGCAACATATATCACTTGTAAGGATATTTATGGTGCGGGAGGTCTTCCTGTAGGTACTAGTGGAAAAGCAATGTTAATGTTATCAGGAGGGATTGATAGCCCTGTTGCAGGATACTTGGCAATGAAGCGTGGACTACATATAGAGGCAGTTCATTTCTTTAGTCCTCCCTATACAAATGAACGATCAAAACAAAAGGTGATTGATTTATCTAGAAAACTGGCTCAATATGGTGGGAATATTAGGCTATATATTGTACCGTTTACTGATATTCAGCAAACAATTCAGGGACAAGTACCAGAGAATTATACGCTTATTTCAACCAGAAGAATGATGCTAAAGATTACAGATGAAATAAGAAATAGAAACAATGGACTAGCTATTGCTACAGGAGAGAGTCTTGGGCAAGTTGCGAGCCAAACTCTTGAGAGCATGTTCGCCATTAATCAGGTAACATCAACACCGATTATCCGTCCATTAGTTTCAATGGATAAAACGGAAATCATTGAAATTTCACGAAAGATTAATACACATGATATATCCATTTTGCCATATGAAGACTGTTGTACTATTTTTACACCGAGCGCACCGAAAACTAAGCCAAAAGTAGAAAAGGTTGAGCATTATGAAAGCTTTGTTGATTTCAATCAATTAATTGAAAAAGCAATAGAGTCAGTTGAAATCATTGACTTTAAAGCGGGAGAAGATCCTATTCAGACTGAATTCAACGATTTATTCTAGAAGATGTATATTCTGTGAACAATTACCAACTTTTTCTGTGAATGATGCCATGTGTTTTTACACAATATATACTCACAAGGAGGTGAAAGCACATGGCAAACAACAATAGCTCAAACCAATTATTAGTTGCTGGAGCTCAGCAAGCTATCGATCAAATGAAATATGAGATCGCTCAAGAATTCGGTGTGAATCTTGGTGCAGATACTACTTCACGTGCTAACGGTTCTGTTGGTGGTGAAATCACTAAACGTCTTGTATCTTTAGCTCAATCTCAAATGAGTGGTACTCGCGCGTAACTAAAATTATATAAATGGCTACAAGGACGAGCTTAATTGCTCGTCCTTTTTACTGTATTTGCACTACTAATATTTATGTAAATTATAGTAAAATACTATTCAAAACTGTTGGATAATTTAGTATAATTTGAATTGTACTATAAAAGAGCGAGGGGGAAATCAAGTGAAGAGAGAAAATCTAATAGCACCTGAAAGTTACAATTTAGTAAATGAGGTTGAAAAGTTTACTCAAAATCCTGAAAAGATTGCTCTTAAGTGGGAAGATGAAAGTGGAAAAAAGCGTCAAATTACATATGCTGAATTGATAAGTAGTGCAAATAAAGTTGGAAACGCTTTACTTTCACAAGGTTTAGAAAAGGGAGACAAGGTTCTTGTCATTATCCCAAGGCTGATAGAAGCCTATATTGTTTACTTAGGCGCATTAAAAGCAGGATTAATTGTAATTCCTAGCTCAGAAATGTTAAAAGAGAAGGATCTACAGTATCGTATTACTCATGGTGAGGTAAAAGGGGTAATAAGTTACTATCCATACGTTGATCAATTTGAAAATATTAATGAGATAAATAGTATTTTACGATTTGTAGTAGGCAAAGAGGAAAAAGATTGGTTGTTTCTAGACAAGTTGATGGAAGAGGAAAGAGACACATTGCAAACTGCAGATACAAAAAGGGATGATATGGCTTTCTTGTCTTATACTTCTGGTACTACAGGAAACCCAAAAGGTGTTGTCCATACACATGGGTGGGCCTTCGCTCACCTACAAACAGCTGCGGCTAACTGGTTAAGCTGTAGCGAAGGAGATACTGTTTGGGCGACTGCAGGGCCTGGTTGGCAAAAATGGATATGGAGTCCGTTTGTCTCTACGTTATGTACAGGTGCAACAGGTTTTGTTTATAATGGGAAATTTGACCCTGAAAAGTACCTACAGTTATTAAGTGATTACTCTGTAAATGTTCTTTGCTGCACTCCAACAGAATATAGAATTATGGCGAAGGTGGAAAACCTTCATGAGTACTCTTTACCAGCCCTTCATAGTGCTGTTTCAGCTGGTGAGCCTTTGAACAGAGAAGTAATTGATACATTTAAGCGTATCTTTAATATTGAGGTACGTGATGGGTACGGACAAACAGAAAATACGCTTCTTGTCGGAGTATTAAAAGGGATGGCAATTAAACCTGGTTCAATGGGTAAACCGACTCCAGGAAATCGTGTAGAAATTATCGATGAAGAAGGTAACCCATGTAAGGTTGGCGAGGTTGGAGATATTGCAGTTCATATAGAAACACCCGCCCTGTTTAAACACTATTATAAGGACCCAGAAAGAACTTCAAAGCAGTTCCGTGGTGAGTATTATTTAACAGGTGACAAGGCCAAAAAGGATGAAGATGGCTATTTTTGGTTTGAAGGTCGTGGAGATGATATTATAATAAGCTCTGGCTATACAATTGGCCCTTTTGAAGTAGAAGATGCACTGGTAAAGCATCCGTTTGTAAAAGAATGTGCTGTAGTAGCAAGTCCGGATGAAATTCGCGGAAATATTGTTAAAGCCTACATTGTCTTAAGAGAAGGTGTGGACAGTAGTGCACCGATGGATATAATCAAGACATTACAAGATCATGTTAAGGAGCTAACTGCGCCTTATAAATACCCTCGTAAGATAGAATTTATCGATGAGTTACCTAAAACAACATCTGGGAAAATTCGTAGAATCGAATTGAGACAAAAGGAATTGGCAAAGCAAGCTTAAGTATTGCAAAAACAAAACAGACAGCCATATGATATTGGC
The DNA here is from genome assembly GCF_017873715.1 of Cytobacillus luteolus. Taxonomy (NCBI): domain Bacteria; kingdom Bacillati; phylum Bacillota; class Bacilli; order Caryophanales; family Bacillaceae; genus Litchfieldia; species Litchfieldia luteola. Next base: position 352,670 of record NZ_JAGGKM010000004.1, on the reverse strand, counting down.
TGTCTGTTTTACTTTTATAGAAAGATTCTTTTCACTTTTTCCCAGAAGGAATTATCTTTTAGCTTAACCATCTTAATAACCTTGTCGCTAAGTCTTACATCAATTTGATCTACATGGCGAATGCTTACAGCTTCATTATCCATACCGATGATTGGAAAGTCATTTCCGTCTTGGACAACGCGAAGTTTTAACTTTCTAGAACCACTAAGAATAAATGAGGAACCTAAAGTACGGTATTGGCTAGTATTTAGAGAAGCCAATTCACTAATTTGCAAACATGGTAAAAGAGGGTCAACTACTGCTCCGTTTACTGATTTATTATAGGCAGTACTTCCAGTTGGAGTAGCAACAAGCATTCCGTCTCCCCTAAAGGTTTCAAAATGTAGGTCATCAATATATACATCAATCACAAAGGTTTTAATAATTGGTGAACGAATAGAACACTCGTTTAAACAATAAAATGAAGCTGTATTATCGACTTGAACTTCAATTGTTGGATAGCGCCTAACTTCTATTTGTTCGAGATTCATTGCTTCAATCATTTTTTCAATATCCCGGAGATGAAAGTCACAGTACATACTTAATGAACCAGATGTAGAGATACCTGCATATAAGCAGTCATCTCGGAAATTTGTTTGACGAACAGCTTGAAGAAACGTACCGTCTCCACCAATACTTACTATAATATTTGCAGTTGTGTGATCATTAACGATGGTAAAATTATATCTTTCGGCCATCTCGAATAGTGGTTTAATTTCATTCATTATTTCAGGTTCTTTTTTATAGAAAAAATAAATATTTCGACGATGTGGCATCTTTAAACCTCCTTAAGCTTTCTTTCTAAATACTATGATGTACAATATCTATTAATTGATTCTCTTATCCAAAATAAGCTAGTATTAAATGGTTACATGTACAGCTTTTGAATATAGTGTACCATTTTCTTGAAACTATTAATGATCAAGTTCGTAATAATATGTGACAGATTGTTAAGGAGGAGTAATACATATGAATGGCAAACGTTGGGCAGCTTTAGGGATTGCAGCGGGATTATTTATATTCTCAATCATAATTAATTTTGCTACTGCAGTTGCATTTAAGGATTTCGGAGGTTGGTCAGAAAATTTCCTTTCGGCAACTGAAGATCAATTTATTGAAAATGTTCTAATCGAAGGAAGCGGTACAAATAAAATATTAGTGTTAAATATTAATGGAGTTATTCAAGACACGGGTCAGACCGTCCCTTCGATATTTGATACAGCAGGATATAATCATCACTCTCTTTTAGAAATGATTAAGTCTGCAACTGAGGACTCTACTGTTAAAGGAATTGTGGTTCGTGTGAATTCACCCGGTGGAGGAGTTGTAGAAAGCGCACAAATTCATGATAAGCTTGTAGAATTCAAAGAAAAAACAAATAAGCCTGTTTATGTGTCCATGGGAACAATGGCTGCTTCAGGAGGATATTATATTTCTGCTCCTGCTGATAAAATTTATGCTGTTCCTGATACACTTACTGGTTCACTTGGAGTAATTATGCAAGGTATTAACTATGGTGGGCTAGCCGAAAAATACGGGGTAGAGTTCCAAACGATAAAGAGTGGTCCATATAAAGATATCATGTCACCAACCCGTGAAATGACCGAAGAAGAGCGCAAAATCTTGCAGTCATTGGTTGACAATGCGTATTCGGGGTTTGTTGACGTTATTTCACAAGGACGTAATCTATCTGAATCTCAGGTAAAGAAAATTGCTGACGGTCGTATTTATGATGGTAGACAGGCAAAAGAATTAAACCTAGTTGACGAGCTTGGTTATTTTGAAGATGCTGTTGAAGCCATGAAAAGCGACCATAATTTAGGAAATATAAGAGTAGTTGAATATGAAAGTAATTATGGCTTTGGTTCTATATTTTCTATGGGTGCACAAAGAATCTTTAGTGATGACTTTGAGATGGCAGGGTTAATGAAGATATTGTCACAGCCAAACTCACCACGTTTAATGTATTTATATGCTGAATAGGGGGAGTGGGAGATGGATCATACAATAGTACAATCAAATGAAGATCAAATAGAAGAAGTGAGCAAGCAGCATAACTCCAACCCATTACATGCTAATTCTGCAGTACCTTATGCTGGATTTTGGATGAGATTTTGGGCGTACTTAGTGGACTTAATTGTGATTGGGAGTATTAATCGAATTATAATCTATCCTGTATTACGTTATTTTGAATTTCCTCTATCAGATTCAAATATGTTTGCAATCAGCTCGGTAGCAACAGCCATCACATTTTACTTGTATTTTGTACTTATGACAAAATTCTTAAGCCAAACCTTAGGGAAAATGATATTTGGTCTAAAAGTAATCGAACTACATGGTGAAAATATAAAGTGGTCTACAGTCTTTTTTAGAGAGTTTATCGGTAAGTTTATTTCAAAGTTTTTATTCATTGGGTACATCTTAGTGGCCTTTTTACCAAAAAAGCAGGGTCTTCACGATATATTTGCAGATACAACTGTTATACATGAAAAATAATCGTTAAATTTTAAACCTACTAGATTGATTTAGTAGGTTTATTTTTTTTTTACAAGGTGATACTGAAAGATTGAGGGAAGGGTGGTGTACTCTAATTGAATTGGCTACTAACAATAGTTGGCATACTAGTATTTTTACTCATTATTGTTTCAATTACTAAACTAAAAGTTATTATTGATCTTCACCACGCAGGTGATGATGACCATATAATCATAAAACTTTTCGCTTGGTCTGGAATACTCCGCTATACAATTAAAATACCATTAATCAAAATAGACAAAGAATCACCAGGGATTGTTGTTAAACATGAAGAAATCGCGGGTAACCAGAAAGACAAAAGTAATAAAGGGAAAAACAAATTTACACCTAGAGACATTCTTTTGGGTATTGAAGATACGACAATAATCGTGCAACATGTTGTGAACATACATAAAATTGTACGGCTATTCTTAAGCAAGGTATACATAACTAAATTTAATTGGAATACAACCCTTGGTATAGGGGATGCCGCGCAAACTGGATTAATTGTTGGATTAGGATGGTCCCTTAAAGGAACACTAATAGGAGTAATAAGTCAATATATGAAATTGATGGTACATCCAACCATTTCGATTACACCTTCCTTTCAAATCCCAATTTCCGAAACGAAATTATCATGTATTTTTCATTTTAGGATAGGGCATGCTATATTAGCAGGAATTAGACTGATTAAATATTGGAAAGGTGGATTACCAAAGTTTAAAACAAAGCCACTTTCCATGTTATCAGGTAATCAAAACAAATCAGTTTAATATAGGAGGTAGTAAGAATGTCCGAACATCCTATTCAAGGATTAATGACCACAGCAATGGAAAATCTTAAACAAATGATTGATGTAAATACAATCATAGGTGATCCAGTTGAAACTCCAGATGGAAGTGTAATTCTTACAGTTTCAAAGGTTGGTTTTGGCTTTGCAGCCGGTGGTAGTGAATTCCAAGCAGGGCAGCAAGAAAATAAAAGTGACCAACAACAAAGTGGTGGGTCCAAGCTTCCGTTTGGTGGAGGTAGTGGTGGTGGGGTATCCATTACTCCAATTGCCTTTCTAATTGTGAATGCATCAGGTGTGAAATTGCTACACTTAGATGAAAGTACGCATTTATATGAAAAAATTCTTGAACTAGCACCACAAGCAGTAGATAAAATTCAACAAATGTTTAAAAAGAATAATCAAGGACAACAAAATAACCAATCAAATCAAGGTGGACAACAACAAGTTTCAAAACAGGATTTTGACATTTAATACAGTAGTTAACTGTCTACTTGGGCAGTTAACTTATTTTTTGCTTTCCCTTTAAAAATAACTATTTTTTGGTACTTTATAATTGCAATAAGTCATTGATAAAGCTATGATTTACACTGTACATATCATAATTAGTAGGAGGAACCACAATGGCAAACATCACATTTAAGAATAATCCAGTTACATTATTAGGAAATGAAGTGAAGGTTGGAGATACAGCACCTGACTTCACTGTACTAGCAAATGATCTATCACCAGTTACATTGGCTGATTCAAAAGGTTCTGTACGTTTAATTAGCGTTGTACCTTCAATTGATACAGGTGTATGTGATGCTCAAACACGTCGCTTCAACGAGGAAACTACAAGCCTTGGAAATGTAAAGGTACTTACAGTAAGTGTTGACTTACCTTTCGCTCAAAAACGTTGGTGCGGAGCTAACGGAATTGAGAATGTTCAAACAGTATCTGACCACAGAGACCTATCTTTTGGTGAAGCATATGGTGTACATATTAAAGAATTACGCTTATTAGCTCGTGCAGTATTTGTAGTTGATAGCAATGACAAAGTTACTCATGTTGAGTATGTAAGTGAAGCAACAAATCACCCTAATTATGAAGCGGCAATCGAAGCAGTAAAAGCAGCTCAGTAAGAAAAAATGGTGTCAGGATTGTACCTGACACCTTTTGTTTCGTTAAGCTTTTGTGAGATTGATAACGTTGATTTTAGCGGAAGGCACGAGACTCCTGCGGGAGAAGCGCGTCAAAGTGAGACCCCACAGGTGCAAAGCGCCGAGGAGGCTCACGGAACGCCCGCGGAAAGCGAGTGCCTGTAGCTTAAATCAACAGTATAAAAAGGAGGAATCGGAGTGAACTCTCCTGTAGAACATCTTTTTACAGTGTTAAATAAAACAGCAGAAATACTTCAAGAAGAACTTTCATGTTCCTATTTAGATGCTATTGCCGAAACAGGCGAAAATCTATTCCACGAAACAATCCTTCAAGATGAAGTTTCAGAACTTACCAAAAAAAGACTTGAAAAAGAGTACAGTCTAATTAAAATGGACAAGTTTTCAAATGAGGAAATTAGAAAAGCGTTTCAGCTTCTTATTCTAAAAGGAATGAAAAATAGCGCACAACCAAATCATCAAATGACACCTGATACAGTTGGCCTATTTATTAGCTACTTAATAACGAAACTGATGGAAAAGAAAAGTAATTTTACAATTTTAGACCCAGCAATTGGTTCAGGCAATCTACTAACGACTATATTGAATCAAAATAGCAACAAAGAAATAACTGGCTTTGGTGTTGATATCGATGACCTATTAGTAAAGCTAGCTTATGTAAGTGCGAACCTCCAACAGCATTCGATTCAGTTATTTAATCAGGATAGCTTAGAGCAGCTATTTATCGAACCAGTTGACATGGTTGTTAGTGATTTACCTGTTGGATATTATCCAAATGATATTGGTGCAGAGAAGTTTGAATTACGTGCAGAAAAGGGTCATTCATACTCCCACCATTTATTTATAGAGCAAAGTATGAAACAAGTTAAAGAAGGAGGTTATTTACTCTTCTTAATACCGAATTCCCTGTTTAATAGTGAACAAGCAGTTAAATTAAACCAATATATAAAAGATAACAGTTTTATTCAAGGGTTAATTCAACTACCTATTTCCCTTTTTGCGAGTGAAAGTGCGGCCAAAAGTATTTTTATCCTTCAAAGAAAGGGAGCAACTATAATTCCTCCTAAGCAGGCTCTATTAGTAGACTTACCTAAGTTCTCGAATAAAGTTGCTATGAATGACATTATCGAAAGAATCAATGAATGGTTTAAAGAAGAAAAATCAGAGTCTAGCCCAGTTTAATAGACATATATATTTGACAAAAAAAGCACCTTTCTATCCTACATATTGATAATCTGTAATCCTCAATGGTTAAATGAAATGGGTGGGATATAAATTGACTCATTTTGCACAAAATAACCTAGATAATATGCGTAGTCACCTTGGATGTAGAATGATTAGGAGGATTATATAATGTCTAAAATAATTGCAATAAATGCAGGAAGCTCTTCATTAAAGTTTCAGTTGTTTGAAATGCCTAGTGAAAAAGTAGTAACAAAAGGGCTAGTTGAGCGTATAGGGCTAGATAATGCTATTTTCAATATAACAGTGAACGGAAACAAACAGACAGAAACGACAGAAATACCTGACCATTCTGTTGCCGTAAAAATATTACTTGCAAAACTAACGGACCTTGAGATCATTCAATCTTTAAATGAAATACAAGGTATTGGCCATCGAGTGGTTCATGGTGGTGAAATCTTTAATGACTCTGTTTTATTGACTGATGAGGTCATTAGTAAAATAGAAGAATTATCTGAATTAGCACCTTTACATAATCCAGCTAATATAACCGGAATTAAGGCTTTTAAAGAGGTGCTACCAGATGTTCCTGCAGTAGCAGTTTTTGATACTGCATTTCATCAAACGATGCCCGAAAAATCATTCCTATATAGCTTGCCATATGAGTATTATGAAAAGTATGGTATTAGAAAGTATGGATTCCATGGGACATCCCATAAATATATATCGGAACGAGCAGCTCAACTACTCGGCCGACCAAAGGAACAGCTTCGCTTAATATCTTGTCACTTAGGAAATGGTGCCAGTATTGCTGCGATAGAAGGTGGTAAGTCCATAGACACCTCGATGGGTTTCACTCCTTTAGCTGGTGTGGCAATGGGGACGAGATCTGGTAACATTGACCCTGCATTAATTCCTTATATTATGGAAAAAACGGGGCAAACTGCTGACGAAGTACTAGATGTCTTGAATAAGAAAAGTGGTATTCTTGGTGTTTCAGGCTTTTCTAGTGATTTAAGGGATATTGAACAACAGGCTGGAGAAGGAAATGAGCGCGCAGAATTAGCCTTAGAGGTCTTTGCAAGCAGGATTCATAAATATTTAGGGTCATATGCAGCACGTATGTCTGGAGTTGATGCAATCATCTTTACGGCTGGTATTGGTGAAAATAGTGATACAATTCGTGCTCGAGTATTAAGAGGTTTAGAATTTATGGGAGTATATTGGGATCCTACATTAAACAAGGTACGTGGAGAAGAAGCGTTTATTAGCTATCCACACTCCCCTGTTAAAGTTCTTGTTATTCCTACTAATGAAGAAGTGATGATTGCAAGGGACGTTGTTAGATTAGCTCAATAAAACCCAAACCAGGTGATTACCTTGAAATCACCTGGTTTTTTATTGTACATATAACTCGTGAGGGTGAATGCTCTACTTATGGTATAATACATAATAAGGTAAAAATGGTAGCGGGAGGTTTTAAGCTTGAGTTTAACTTCAAGAGAAAAACAAGTAGTAGAAGAAATTAAAACATGGGAACAAAAGCTCTATCAATATGAACCAAATGACTTTGAAGCAACGTACAATAAATGGTTAGAAAGAGCATTTGAGTTAATTCCAGAGGAAGTTAGGAGTGAATTTTTTCTTAAATTAGATAACATGCTTTTTCATTTGCATGCCGCTATACAAGGAACTCAACTTCAAATGGATGCCCGTCAACGAATACTTACATCAGCCCGAACCTTTTATAAGGAAATTGAAGATGTTAGTGATCTAAAAAACCTATCAATTGACCAGTTAATTTATCTAGCTGATCATCAAATTGCTAAACATAGATTATATTCAGTTGCCCAAGGTGGTTTGACTGGAACAGGTGGTGTATTATTACTTGGTTCGGACCTTCCAGCGATGACAATTATTAATTTACGAGTGGTCCAATTAATTGCTATGACGTATGGATATGAGGTGAATACTCCACATGAAATGATGACTTCTCTAAAGGTGTTCCATGCTGCAACCCTGCCAAACTCCATTCAGCACAAAGGCTGGGAAGGTTTAATTGATGAGCTAGATGGAACAGATGAACATTTTTTCTTTTATGAGGGAAGTGATGAGCTTACTGACGTAACTTGGATGGCACATCCACTTAAACAATTAATGAAAGCCATGTTAATTATCGTCTTTAGAAGGAAAATTGTACAAGGAGTTCCATTAATTGGAATGGCGATTGGTGCAGGTATGAATTACCAGTTAACAAGAAAAGTAACTGAATTTGCACATAAATATTATCAACTCCGCTATTTAAAGGAAAAGGAAGGTCTCTCTCTATGAGTTCACTAGAGCATAAACAGCAAGCGCCATTAACAGTGAACTGTAAGGTCATTACAGTAAGTGATACTAGATCAGAGGAAACAGATAAAAGCGGGAAAACAATGATAGCCTTTCTTCTGGAACATGAACATAAAATCATAGAATATGAAATTGTAAAAGATGAAAAAGAAGCTATTCATAGGTCAGTATTAGCTGGCTGTGAAAACCCAAATATTGATGTAGTCCTAACGAATGGTGGAACTGGGATTGCTAAACGAGATGTTACGATTGAAACGATAGAGGAGATTTTAGAAAAGGAGATTGTAGGCTTTGGTGAATTATTTAGGATGCTAAGTTACACTGAAGATATAGGCTCATCTGCTATTTTATCAAGGGCGATAGCAGGTGTAGCAAAAAATACGGCAATCTTTTCTACTCCAGGTTCAACAGGTGCCGTTAAGTTGGCAATGAATAAACTCATTATCCCGGAACTTGGCCATGTAGTGAGAGAGATTAAAAAAGATTTATAAAATAAGACCTAACCTTGGGTTTAGTTATACCAAAGTTAGGTCTTATTTTCTTCCTTGTTTATTGGTGCCCCTTCATGGACACACTTTGGTTCAATCTATACCAAAGCCAAAGGTCATTAATAATAGAAGCAAGGTCTGATATTTGAGAATTGAGTAAACAGGATCGTGGGAAATTATCTTCATTATCAAGCTCTGCTTGCTTTCGATTAATCTCACGTTCTAATTCTGAAATTCGATCAGGTATCCTCCCCCTAATCTTTTCCCATTGAAGTAAAATCGCATTCTGCTTCTCTTTATTATATTCATCCCAATCCTTTGATAAAACGGGAATATGAATTCCTAATCGTTCATTAAAGGTGAAAATTGTTTTGTCCATTCAGTTTACCCCCAAGAGGTGATTTCTGTGTTTAATTGTACACTAGTAAACTAGGACATTCCATCAAAAAGTAAGAATTACAGAAATAGGTATAAAAGCAAAAGCATGAAGACTTATCTTCATGCTTTTGCTTTTTCATTAGTGTTCGTCTTTTTCAGATTTTACAATTAAAACGTCACAGGTTGCAGAACGTGTGATGTTTTCAGAGACACTTCCGATTAAGAATCGTTCTACTGCGTTTAAGCCTGAACCACCACATACAATTAAATCTATTTCATGCTTTGGAGCGATTTCTTTTGCTATTTTAACTTTTGGGGACCCATATTCTAAAACAGTATATAAGTTTTTGACGTCTTCTTTCTCAGCTCGTGTGTGATATTCATCTAAAAGTTCTTTAGCAAACTTTTCAGCTCTTAACACAATTGACCTATCATACGCTTCAACAGTTGCAAAAGACCTTGTGTCTATAATATGTGTAATGACTAAGCTAGCATTGTTACGTTTTGAGATTTCAATTGCCTTTTTAAATGCCCAATCAGATTCCTTTGATCCATCAACAGCAACAAGAATTTTAGTATAAGTTAAGCTCATAAGAGAACCTCCCTTTAATTTCAAAATACTTCCTATATACAGTATAACACCCATAAAATAGCAGAAACTAAGTTAGAAATGTAAATATGGTGAACATTAGGAGATGAATGGTTATGACTGATAAGGATATACCAATGCAAGAATTACTGTTTGATGAAACTGGTACAAGTGAAGTGAATGAGCAATTACATAATGCCTATTTCAGTGGCTTTGTTGATCAATATCATGTGTTAAATTCAACTGCAGTAAACAGTGAAGAAGAAGAAATATAATCATTAATAAACATTATTTGGCTATTCTAGGTTTCAAAATTGAACAAGGAACGTTTCTTGCCACTGCAGGCACTAGCTTTCCGCGGGGAGGAAGTCGAGCCTCCTCGACGTTGCGTCTGCGGGGTCTCGACATTTCCTCTACTTCCCGCAGGAGTCAAGTGCCTTCCGCTCCAATCCACTCTTAATTTAATTTATATTTATAAAATTTCACATTCTCTTCGCAAAAGAGCCATGTATAAAAATCCAAGTTTTTCCTCATTCTATTGATGAGGTGATTTTTATGAGAGGGATTTTATTTATCTTTTCACTTTGCGTCATTCTTTTTGGGTTTAGTTCGAACAGTTCAGAAGTAATGAAGGAATCAGTCTTATTTAAAGTAGTTGTACATGATTCGGAATCGATTACAAAATGGGAGTATAAATATCCTTTCAAATATGTCTTCCAGAAAGGGCAACATGAAATGAAAGGGTTACAAGCAAAACAAGAGGTTACAAATCTATTTAGTGAAATTCCTCTTAGCAAGGCGAGTAAAGCTGAGGAATTAGTAAAATTTCTTGAGGACAAGGGATTCTCTTCAATTGAAAGACTAGATGTTTCCTGGCAGGAACAAGATGACCATCTGTATACTTGGGTATGGGAACGTGAATAGGAGACTCTCATATAAAAGGAGAGTCTTTTTGTAATGAATACAACTAGTTTGAAAGGGTTTTCATTATTGAATTATTCAGTAAAATCAAATTTTGCCAATTAGCGAAGAAAATTGTTTAACAATTTTAAGAATGGTGATATAGTAGAGACGTTATTAGCTCTTTACTTTAGGTTTTTAGATTAATGAATATACTAAAATCCTCAAGGTGAGCCGTTTTAGTATGTTATTTTACATAATTGAGTAGTTACTGAAATTATAATTAGTAGGAGGAATTATTTAATGCGTATTGGTGTACCTAGAGAAATAAAAAATAATGAAAATCGTGTAGCGATGACACCAGCTGGTGTAGTGAACCTAATTACATCTGGACACGAAGTATTTATCGAAACAAATGCAGGCCTTGGCTCAAATTTTACTGACGAAGATTACGTAAATGCTGGTGCTAAAATAGTAGATACTGCTTCTGAGGCTTGGTCAATGGATATGGTTATGAAAGTAAAAGAGCCACTACCATCTGAATATCAATATTTCCGTGAAGGATTAATTTTATTTACATATTTACACTTAGCTCCAGAGCCTGAGTTAACAAAGGCATTAACCGACAACAAAGTAGTTGGTATTGCTTATGAGACGGTTCAGCTTCCTAACGGGTCACTACCTTTATTAACACCTATGAGCGAGGTAGCAGGACGTATGTCATCCCAGTTGGGTGCACAATTCCTTGAAAGACCAAAGGGTGGAAAAGGAATTTTACTTGCTGGAGTTCCTGGTGTTAGTCGTGGAAAAGTAACAATTATCGGTGGTGGTGTAGCTGGAACAAATGCTGCTAAAATGGCAATTGGTTTAGGTGCACAAGTAACAATTATCGACTTAAACCCAGATCGTTTACGTCAACTTGATGACATTTTTGGTAAAGACATTACTACATTAATGTCAAATCCTTTAAACATTGCTGAAGCAGTTTCCCAATCTGACTTAGTTATTGGTGCAGTTTTGATTCCAGGGGCAAGAGCACCTAAGCTAGTTACTGAAGAAATGGTAAAATCAATGGCACCAGGCTCAGTAATCGTAGATATTGCAATTGACCAAGGTGGAATTTTTGAAACGACTGACCGTATAACTACTCATGATGATCCTACTTATGTTAAACATGATGTAGTACACTATGCAGTAGCAAATATGCCAGGTGCCGTACCGCGTACTTCTACAATTGCTTTAACGAATGTTACAGTACCTTATGCAATTCAAATTGCAAATAAAGGGTACAAGCAAGCATGTTTAGATAATGAAGCTTTATTAAAAGGAATCAATACATTAAACGGTTATGTAACATACAAAGCTGTTGCAGAATCACACGAACTTGCATACTCAGATGCAAGAACTTTATTAAATTAATTTTTGCTATAGCTTTATAATAATAACGGTATTTCAGTCCGGCAGACATTGCGATGTTGTTCAAGTGGACTGAGATACCGTTATTTTTTTATGGCTCATATTTATTACATTTTCTTGAGTATTTATAATGATCCAAACCCTAATTAGCATATGATCTCTATAGGTCTAAGTCACAAAAGTATAGGTATTTAAATAAAATAAAGAATAATTTGCGAAATTTTCACTGAAAAGGAGAGAGTCAAATGACTTCCCAACCTTATATAAATAACTCGAATCAGCATATATTCAGACCTAGCCCTACTCATTTCAAGGAACTTATAAATAATCAAAACATGTATCATACAAGTGTGTTGAAAGAACATATAGAAAACCAAACTATCGTTAATAGAGAAATATCAGATAAGGTAAGAAAAAATAACCTAAACCTTATTGACCTGGCCACCAAGCACGGAAATCTGCATGAGCAATTCGAGCTTTCCATAACCGAACAAGCAAACCGAATCAAACAGTTGTCTTCATTGGTACAAGAAAACGAACAGTACCTAAACAGTCATCTACATGGACATGATGGCAAGCTACATGAATTACAATTAAAGATTGGTGCATTACAGAAAGCGTCAGAAGAACAGGATAAAATAAACAAAAACATTTATGAGGACTACCAAAAAGTAAAAAGTGAGACAGAAGATAAGTTTAAAGAACAAGAGAAGAAGCTAACACCTTTATACAAATTTATTGAAGTGCAAAAGAAATTCAATAAAAAGATCTTTAAGAGATTTAAACGTCTTAAAAAGAGTGATAAGGAAATCCGGGAAGAACAAAATGATAAAATGTTACCGATATTAGATTTTATCGATAAACAAAAGCTTTTAAATACAGAAGTTACTGATGAATATAAAGGCATGAAGGAGCTTCAAGAGGAACTTCATCTCCACTATTATAACCTTGAAAAAGAGCATTTAGAGCTAGTTGAAAAAGTGCTAGATCAGGCTAAAATGTATAGTCAACTAATCGATAATGTTGAAAACCACGAAGGCTTGCAAAGAAAGTTCTCAGAGGAGCTATTAAGGCATAAGGAAGATGATATTGAATTAATGGAGTTTATTGAAGAACAAAAACAGGTCTTAAACAACCTTTTAGACTATTTGAGACAACAGGAAGAAAGGTATCAAATATTATCAGGCTATATTAGAAATCAAGAAAACTTTAATCATAAATTATTTGATTACATGTGTGACCAATTTGAAAGAATAGAGACAAATACAGAAGAGAAAACTTTATCAAACTAAAGTTAATGGACCTTTCCTATAATTAGGAAAGGTCCATTTTTTCTTATACTCACTTAATAATTTGTAATTCCTTTGGATAGCTTGTTAATATTTCTACCCCATCTTCTGTAATTAAGAGATCGTCCTCGATTCGAACTCCTCCGATAGACGGAACATAAATTCCAGGTTCAATAGTGTATGACATCCCTCTTTGAAGCAGCATTGTGTTTGTTGCATTCATAGATGGAAATTCATGAACATCTATTCCTAATCCATGGCCAATACGATGTGTGAAGTACTCACCGAAACCGGCCTCTGTGATAACATCACGAGCAATCGTGTCAATGGATCCAATCGCCACTCCCGGCTTACTTGCTTCAACAGCTTCTTTTTGCGCTCGTAATACCGTCTCATAGATTTCCTTCTGTTTTTCGTTAATAGATCCGAATGCCACTGTTCTAGTAATATCAGAGCAATATCCATCTAAAACAACTCCAAGGTCAAATAGAACTAAATCACCTTTTTGAACAAGATCTAACCCTGGCTTACCATGTGGAGAAGCTGTTTTTAGTCCAGTCAACACCATGGTTGCAAATGACATTTGATTTATCCCTTTTTTCTTTAGTTCATACTCAATCGTAGCCAAAATTTCGAGCTCAGGCTTTCCTTCGGCAATTGCATTAACTCCTACTTCAACGCCAAAGTCTGCTAACTCTGCTGCTTGTCTTAAAATAGTTGCTTCCTTTTCATCCTTCACCATACGTAGAAGATGCATCTTTTCTTCTGCAGCTACAAAGACAGGATTACCGAAAAGCTCCTGCAATTTTTCATAACGTTCAATATTCATGTGTTCTTTTTCTACAGCTATTTTTGTAGGGGTAATATTACGCTTATTTAATGACGCCTGGATCATACTCCAAGGATTATCAGTATCACTATAACCAATAATCTCATATTCCCAACCTTTTGAACGAGCCTGAGATACCTCCATATTTGGGCAGATTAAAATTGGCTCTTGGTCTTGAAATACACATAAACCTAATAATCGCTCGTGGGGGTTAGTATAAAACCCACTTAAATAAAAGACATTAGCCGTTGATGTTAAAAAGCTCATCGTAATATCCTCTTGCTGTAACCAGTTTGATAACTCTTCAATTCTATGCTTCATACATTACCCACCTTATTATGTATTTAGTGTTCTAAACTTAGAGTAGCAACTACTAAACCAAAAGTAAATGTATAAGTTATGTTTAATTCATTTCATAAGGGGAAATATTGAGTTTGTATTATTGCAGGATTTTTTATGAAATAGCTAGAATATTAACTAAAAATTGGATTTGGTGTTTATTTGAACACCATGTTGATTTCTGCGGAAGGCACGAGACTCCTGCGGGAGAAGCGCGTCAATGTGAGACCCCACAGGAGCGAAGCGACGAGGAGGCTCACGGACCGCCCGCGGAAAGCGAGTGCCTGCAGCAGAAATCAACAGTTAAGAGATTAAAGCTTAATACCTATAACCTTGGAGGAGATAAAATGAAGGTATCTTATCACGGACATTCAGTTGTGAAAATAGAGACTAATGGCAAGACAATAATTATTGACCCGTTTATCACTGGGAATAATTCAACGGACTTAGATGCTACTAATCTGAAGGTTGATGTGATTCTACTAACTCATGGACACAATGATCATGTTGGAGACACGGTAGGGCTTGCGAAGAAAAATAATGCACTTGTTATTGCTCCTTTTGAGTTGGCTGAATTTATTGGCTGGCAAGGGGTAAATGTACACCCAATGCATATTGGTGGTAAACATGATTTTGAATTTGGCACAGTTAAATTGACTCCTGCTTTTCATGGATCAAGCTATACAAATTATGAGACAAAAGAAATTACGTACACTGGTATGCCAAGTGGTATTCTGTTCACTTCTGAAGGGAAAACAATTTATCATGCAGGTGATACGGCTTTATTCTCAGATTTAAAATTAATAGGTGAGAGAAACATCATTGACGTAGCCTTCTTACCAATCGGTGATAATTTCACAATGGGGCCAGAGGATGCAGTACTTGCTGCCGAGTGGTTACATGCAAAAAAAGTAGTTCCCATTCATTACAATACCTTTCCAGTTATTGAACAGGACCCAGTGAGCTTTGTGCAAAAACTAAATACAGATGTAGGACTTGTTCTCAAACCAGGTGAGGGCATAAACTTATAAACAAACTCAAAAAGAAGTACTCTATTTATCGGATCTACTTCTTTTTTTTCCTTCTATGCATAAAATGAAACAAGCATATTTGAAGGAGGAAGAATATGAAAAATAGATTAATACTCTGCTTACTTATTTGTGGTGTTCTACTATATTATGGGTTACCTAGATTGTCTATAAATGCAGGTGGGTTAGAAGCTATCTTTTCTGCTGCATGGATTTTATTTGCGCTTATGGTGATTGGAGGTAATTTAGCAGGATTGTTATATTCTCCAAAAAAGAACAAAGAAAAATCATATAAAGTTAATAAAATGACACAAAACAGACGTAGGCTCCGTCAATATCAATAGGGGACATTGAATAAAAAAATTTTCACCCTTATAATAAAACTAGATAGATTATGGCTACATTAAAGGGTGAGAAGCTTGGCTACAAAACATGAACAAATTTTAGAACATATTGACAGCCTTCCAGTCGGCGAAAAAATATCAGTTAGGCAAATTGCAAAGGATATGAAGGTTAGTGAGGGTACCGCATATCGTGCAATTAAGGATGCTGAAAATAAAGGGTATGTTAGCACGATTGAACGTGTTGGGACAATACGTATTGAAAAAAAGAAAAAAGAGAATATCGAGAAGCTAACATTTGCTGAAGTCGTTAACATTGTTGATGGTCAGGTATTAGGCGGACGAGCAGGTTTACATAAAACATTGAATAAATTTGTAATTGGTGCAATGAAGCTTGAAGCAATGATGCGTTACACTGGGGCAGGAAATTTACTAATCGTTGGTAATAGAACAAATGCCCACGAGTTAGCCTTAAAAGCTGGTGCAGCTGTGTTGATTACAGGTGGATTTGATACAGAAGATCATGTGAAAAAGCTAGCAGATGAATTACAGTTACCGATTATTTCTAGTACTTATGATACGTTTACAGTAGCAACGATGATTAATCGTGCTATTTATGACCAATTAATCAAGAAAGAGATTGTACTAGTGGAGGATATATTAACACCTCTTGAAGCTACTGTTTACTTATCAAATCAAGATAATGTGGGTAGATGGTTTGACTTAAATGTAAAAACTGGTCATAGCCGATTCCCAGTTGTAGATCAACAGCTAAAGGTAGTTGGGATTGTTTCAGGCAAAGATATTATTGGTCAAGAACATTCAACTTTAATTGAAAAGGTAATGACTAAACATCCGATGACTGCCCTAGAAAAGACATCGGTTGCATCAGCATCTCACATGATGGTATGGGAAGGAATTGAGGTCCTACCTGTAGTAGACCAAGGAAATAAATTGCAAGGATTGATTAGTCGTCAGGATGTTTTAAAAGCACTTCAAATGATAGGCAGACAGCCACAGGTTGGGGATACAATCGATGATATAGTAACAAATCGTTTTGTTGAAATTGTTGGAGATAAAAAAGACGAAGAGGTATATCGTTGTGAAGTGTCTCCACAAATGACGAACTATCTAGGTACAATTTCATATGGTGTTTTTACAACGATTGTAACTGAAGCAGCCAATAGGGTATTACGCTCCTATAAAAAAGGAGACTTAGTAATTGAAAACATAACCATTTATTTTATAAAGCCCGTTCAAATTGACAGTATGATTGATATTAAGCCAAAGGTTCTAGAGGTTGGTAGGAAATTTGGTAAGGTAGACGTTGAGGTATATAATGAAGGTGTTGTTGTAGGTAAGGCCTTAATGATGGTTCAAATTATTGATCGCTAAGGGGCTCATATAATAAACGTAACAAAAAAAGGGACTTTCTCCGTCCCTTTTTTCTATGCATTATTTAGCTTGGTTTGCTTCTTCAATCGCTAATGGTAAATAGTATTTGTAAGCTCGATAGCCAGCCCATATACTTCCCCCACCTACAAGTAAGAACACAATTCCTACAACAGTAGAAACCGTCGAGGTATGAAGGAAAAACTGGTTAATTGCAAAGAATAACACAAATAATCCTAAAGCAATGCTTGACTTCGCTGATACCCAGCGCTTTTCAACCGGACGCTTTGTACGGAAATATTTAGCTTTATAGAAGATATAAAAAGATAAAGAGAATATAATTAGTATAACAAAAATAGGCATTTTCAAAATCCTCCTTGATAGTACAACCTATCCTTATTTTACATACAAATTCGCTATAATTCCACCCACAATAATTTGACAGCTTTTTGAACAAAATTTATTACACGATGCTATTTTCTTATTTTATAATAAAGAAAGGTAAATAGTTGAAAAAAAGGTTCTAAAAGGAGCGTAAAATGAAAGATAAAATTTTAGAGGCTATTAAGCAATTTGATACAATTATTATTCATCGTCATGTGCGCCCGGACCCTGATGCATATGGTTCGCAGGGTGGGTTAGCAGAGATGCTAAAAGCATCCTATCCTGATAAGAATGTTCTTATAGCAGGAGAAAATGAAGACTCACTAGCATTTTTAAACAAAATGGATACTATTTCGGATGAAGAGTACGAAGGTGCTTTAGTAATTGTGTGTGATACAGCTAATCAAGAACGAATTTGTGATCAACGCTATGGCTTAGGGGAGTTATTAATTAAAATTGACCATCATCCAAATGACGATCAATACGGAGATGTAATTTGGGTAGATACGAATGCAAGTTCATCGAGTGAAATGATCTATGAGCTATATTTACATGGAAAACAACAAGGTCTTCACTTAAATACAAATGCAGCAAGATTAATATATGCTGGTATCGTAGGTGATACGGGCAGGTTTCTATTTCCAAGTACAAATCCTAAAACGTTCAAATATGCAGGAGAATTAGTTGAATATAACTTTTTATTTTCAGTTTTATATGAAAATCTATATAGTACTAAACCGAATGTAGCTTCCTTAAGTGGTTATATTTTGCAGAATTTCACCCTTACTCCAACAGGTGTGGCATCAGTCATAATTAAGGATGAAATGCTAAAAAAATATAATGTCAAACCAACAGAAGCTTCTCAACTGGTAAGTATCTTAGGAAATATTGAGGGAATTAAGGCATGGGTCTTTTTTGTAGAAGAGGAAGATCAAATCAGAGTAAGATTACGCTCAAAAGGGCCTGTTATAAATCAAGTGGCTAGGCGATATAATGGTGGGGGACATCCTTTAGCGGCAGGAGCTTCAATTTATTCATGGGATGAAGCGGAGCAAGTCGTGAGAGACTTAGAAGAAATCTGTAGTAACGATTAAAAAGTCGCCCTTTTAGCGACTTTTTCTATAAAAAATATGGATAAATGTACTTATGAGGTCTGTTTATTACTTAACCTTTTCAGGAATAAACCATGATCCTACATTTGTAATATCTTCGTGAACTTGCAGATTGAGAGCTTGAATCTCCTTTTTTAAAAGGGTAGCAATCTCGAATGATTCGGCATAAGCAGAATAACCCGCTTTAATTAGGTCAAGCTTTTCCTGTACAATTTTCCGGCGGTTTAAAATTTTCATGACTCATCTCCCCCTATAGTTTATTCTAGAACATTCGTGACATAAGCCTTTGTTAGTTCTATTCTATACATTAGGGGTGAGAAATGCCAGTAATTTTTAGAAAATTTCAACAAATGTTCACAAAAAACAATTAGATTAAATCAATTTTTAGTAATATCTCCATTGTGGTATCGAAGTAAATGGTATAAACTTGAAGGCGATAATTTTTGTCATCAATTTCATATACCTTATTTTCTATAGTTTGTCGTAATAGCTCTTTATTTCGTGAGACAGTTTCAATGTCTTTCGCAATAAGATGATTAAGGTCTTTTTTTACTGCTGTTTTTAATTGATGGATGGTTAGGCCGGCAAGCTCAATTTTCCTTGTGTCCAAAAATTCAATGTCAATTTCTTGGATTTTAAGCTTACTTTTATTTTGTTCATTTAACTTTTCATAGTCCTCTAGAAGTAATTTTTTTTGATCTTTTAAATCATCTATAGTAGCGATCTGTTCCTCCAAAAGTTGGATTTGCTTTTCCTGTAGGACTCCATACATATACAAAAATACGAACCAGCTTATCAATGCACCCATGAAAACTCCTGCGAAAAAACGTTGCCATCCTGGTTTTTTGTAATAAGGTGGTATTCTCATTATGATACATGCTCCTGGGTGAACCACTGTATAATCATCCAACCTGTTTGTGCTCCACCCATCGCTGAAATGATTAAAAGGCTTTGTTTGAAAATATCCTTCGTTTGTCCTTCAAGAATTCCTCGCTCGAAACTGTTAAATGCATCAAAGGTTCCACCAATGGCAGCAACTAACGCCCAGATTTTTAATTTACCCGCAAATTTAAAAATATAAGTCAACGGGGCATCCCCTGATAAAAAAGCTCCAATTCCACCAATTAGCGCTCCTCCTAATAAAACACCAAGCGCGATAAAATAGCTCTGAATAAAGGCTGGAATAAAACCATCATTGAGATCCAACAAAACCATCTCCTTAAAACAGAATAAACGAAAAAACAAATGTTAGTTATATATATGGACAATCATGACTAGTTATGTTTATCTCTGGATGAACTAAAGAAATAAAACCAAGTTCATATTTATTTGTCACTTAATTTCATTAGTTCTATAATTGATATAAATATTTAATAATATTTTTTAAAAAGGTGGGGTAGCTAGTGTCCTTTGTACATCTTCAAGTTAGAAGTGCGTATAGTTTGTTAAATAGTCCGTCCAAAATAGAAGACCTTGTAAGTAAAGCAAAGGCACTTGGTTATAAGGCAATCGCGTTAACGGATGAAAATGTGATGTACGGAGCAGTCCCTTTTTTTAAGGAGTGTAAAAAACAAAACATCAAACCAATTATCGGGTTAACAGTATCCATTATTGGTGATCAATTGGATAGTGAAGAAACCAACACGTCAGCTTTTCCTCTGGTATTGCTTGCTATTAATAGTGCAGGGTACCAAAACCTCTTGAAAATTAGTAGTATAGTTCAATCAAAATCAAAAGCAGGTATGCCTAAGAAGTGGTTACCCTATTATAGTAAAGGCTTATTAGCCATTTCACCTGGACTAGTAGGTGAAATTGAACAATCCATCTTAAAGGATAATGTTGATGTAGCGAAAAGAGTGATAAATACATATAAGAATATCTTTGGTTTAGAAAATTTCTATTTATCAATTCAGGACCATGGTTTAAACGAACAGCAAATGTTAAATAAAAGTCTAATGGAACTCTCTAAGGAGTTAATGGTAAAGCCTGTAGCAACAAATGATGTCTATTATTTAAATAAAGAAGACTCTTTTGCACATGAGTGTCTCATAGCAATTAAGAATGGTAATAAACTATCAGATGATGATCGAATCAAACTACCTAGTGACCAATATTACATGAAACCTATATCAAATATGGTAGAGTTATTTCGGAATTTCCCAGAAATACTCGAAGAAACATTGAATATTTCTAACAGATGTAATGTAGAGATAGAGTTAGGGAAAACAGCATTACCAAAATATCCTACTCCTATGAATGAATGCTCGAATGATTACCTAGAAAAGGTTTGTACAGAGGGGCTAAGGGTAAGGTTCGGAGAAGAAATTAAAACGAATTATCTTGAGAGACTTACATATGAACTAGATGTTATTAAATCTATGAAGTTTAGTGATTACTTTTTAATTGTATGGGATTTTATGAAGTTTGCACATTCAAATGGGATATTAACTGGACCTGGTAGAGGTTCTGCAGCAGGGTCACTAGTTGCGTATGTTCTTAATATTACAGATGTCGATCCTATAAAGTATCAGTTACTATTTGAACGGTTTTTAAACCCAGAGAGAATCTCCATGCCTGATATTGATATTGATTTTCCAGACAATCGACGAGATGAAGTAATAGCCTACGTTGCTCAAAAATACGGTCAACTACACGTTGCTCAAATTATTACCTTTGGAACTTTAGCAGCTCGGGCGGTACTTAGAGATGTTGGACGGGTTATGGGGATTCCACCGAAGGAAGCAGATTATATATCAAAACAAATTCCATCAAGTTTAGGTATAACACTTAAACAGGCGATTAAAGAATCAAACTCTTTACGCGAGTATATAAGTAGCTCTGAACTTGGTAAAAGACTATATGAGACTGCCATAAAACTAGAAGGTCTTCCTAGACATACGTCCACACATGCTGCAGGAGTTGTTATTAGTGAAGAA
The DNA here is from genome assembly GCF_017873715.1 of Cytobacillus luteolus. Classification (NCBI taxonomy): domain Bacteria; kingdom Bacillati; phylum Bacillota; class Bacilli; order Caryophanales; family Bacillaceae; genus Litchfieldia; species Litchfieldia luteola. The sequence goes on along the minus strand of NZ_JAGGKM010000004.1, from coordinate 331,215 downwards.
CCTCTTACTAACTTGGTGCCAGTTCAAGAAGGACATAACGAAACCTATCTTACTCAATATTCAATGGACATTCTTGAGGAATTAGGACTGTTAAAAATGGATTTCCTCGGCTTGCGTAACTTAACGATTTTGGATAATATTCTATCCTACATTCGAAAAGAAACAGGGAAAAGGATCCAATTAAACAACATACCTTTCAATGACGCTAAGACATATGAACTATTGAGTAGCGGGGATACTACTGGGATTTTCCAATTGGAATCAGGAGGTATGAGAAAAGTTCTTGAAAATCTTGAGCCGACTAACATAGAAGACATTGTGGCTGTAAATGCACTCTATCGTCCTGGTCCAATGGAAAATATTCCAACTTATATAGAACGAAAACATGGTCGTGAACAGATTGTCTATCCGCATGAAGACTTGAAAGAAATATTAAAAACGACTTTTGGTGTAATTGTTTATCAGGAACAAATCATGCAAATCGCAGCTACTATGGCTGGTTTTTCATTAGGTGAAGCTGACCTTTTACGAAGGGCTGTTAGTAAAAAGAAGAAAGAAGTTCTTGATGAAGAAAGGGAACACTTTGTAAAGGGCTGCTTAAATAAGGGGTATACTCTTGAAACATCCCATTCAACCTATGATTTAATTGTCCGTTTTGCAAATTACGGATTTAACAGGAGTCATGCAGTTGCATACAGTATCATTTCCTATCAATTAGCCTATTTAAAAGCAAACTACCCACTCTATTTTACTGCAGCATTACTTACAAGTGTGATAGGAAATGAAGATAAGATTTTTCAGTACAGTAGAGAAGCAAAACAAAAAGGTATAAAACTATTACCTCCATCTATTAATAGCAGTAGTTTTCCTTTTACAGTGGAAAAAGGTTACATCAGGTTTAGTTTAGCAGCTATAAAAGGAGTAGGAGTTGCTGCACTAAGAGAAATACTTCAGGTGAGAAAGCAGAAAAGATATAGTGATCTTTTTGATTTTTGTATGAGGACTTCAACAAAAAACGTAAATAGAAAAACACTTGAAATGCTAATCTCTTCAGGAACTTTTGATGAATTTGGGGAGGACCGCGCAACGTTATTAGCGTCATTAGATTTAGCAATAGAACATGCAGAATTAGTTCGGCCAAGTGAAGATGGGCAATTCGACCTATTTATGAATGATGAATTTAATTTAAAGCCTAAATATATTAAAGTTGATCCATTTTCTCCGGAAACTAAACTGAAGTTTGAAAAAGAAGCACTTGGATTCTATTTATCAAGTCATCCGACTACCCCATACGAACCACTATTCAAAAAGATGCTTGCCAAACCTATTGTGGAGCTAGCTCCATCTAAGTTCGATACATCTGTGAAGCTAGGAGTTTATATAACAAATGAACGAACCATTCGTACAAAAAAAGGGGAAGTAATGGCATTCTTAACACTTAGTGATGAATCAGGAGAGATTGAAGCGGTTACTTTCCCAACTATTTATCGAAAGTTTTCTACCAAACTACAAAAAGGTACAGTAGTGTTAGTTGAAGGGAAAATCGAGTTAAGGGACCAAAGGCAGCAGTTAATCGTAAAAAATGTAGTATCTATTGAAGAACTAAAGTCAATGAAAGAAGAATCGTCCTCCTTGTATCTTAAAATTGAACCAATTCATAAAGAAGGATCTACTATACAAAATATACACGCGATTTTAAAAAAGTACCATGGTTCAACACCAGTCATCATCTATTATGTGGATGAGAAGAAAACATATAAGCTACAAAAGGATAGTTGGATAAATAGTAGTGAAGAGTGCCTTAATAGGTTAAAGGAATTAGTAGGAGAAAAAAATGTTGTATTAAAAAAACATTAATCTTTACATAAAACAAAATTATGTTATATTGTAAAGGTATCAGTGTGGTCTGACCACTTTTGGAATTTTTATTTTATGGCTAGTATTTATACAATGATGTAATTTACCTTTTTTAAAATTAGGTTGTGTTAAAGCCTAGTGTAAGTTGACCCACTTGTTGATTTCTGCGGAAAGCGAATGCCTGCAGCAGAAATCAACAGGTTGTTTTACATAGCCTAAAACTATGAGGAGTGAAAATAATGACCCTACGTGAAGAAGCATTACATATGCACCTAGTAAATAAAGGGAAGTTAGAATCAAAATCAAAAGTTCCTGTTAGAAATGCAAAGGATTTAAGTTTAGCCTACTCACCTGGAGTGGCCGAGCCTTGTAAAGCAATCTATGATGATAAAAATAAGGTTTATGATTATACAATGAAAGGTAATATGGTAGCCGTTGTTTCTGATGGAACTGCCGTATTAGGCCTTGGCAACATAGGACCAGAGGCAGCTCTTCCGGTTATGGAAGGTAAAGCAGTGTTGTTTAAGAGCTTTGCTGGTGTTGATGCATTTCCTATCTGTCTAAATACTACAGACATAGATAAAATTGTCGAAACTGTAAAATTACTAGAACCAACATTTGGTGGAGTGAATTTAGAAGATATTGCTGCACCTAATTGTTTTGTTGTTGAAGAACGATTAAAGAAAGAAACAAATATCCCAATCTTCCACGATGATCAACATGGTACTGCAATCGTTACAGTTGCTGGACTAGTGAATGCATTAAAATTAGTTGATAAAAAGATGTCTGAAATTAAAGTAGTAGCAAACGGTGCTGGTGCAGCAGGAATCGCTATTATCAAGCTTTTATATCGTTATGGTGTAAGAGATATTATTATGTGTGATACTAAAGGAGCTATCTACGAAGGCAGACCGTACGGAATGAATTCAGTTAAAGAAGAAGTAGCTAAATATACAAACAATGCACGAGCAGAAGGTTCGCTGCAAGATGTAATAAAGGATGCAGACGTATTTATCGGGGTTTCTGTGGAAGGAGCACTTACTGCAGAAATGGTTTCAAGTATGAATTCGGATCCAGTTATTTTTGCAATGGCTAATCCAAACCCTGAAATTATGCCAGAAGAAGCAAAGGCTGCAGGTGCTAAAGTTGTGGGGACAGGTCGTTCAGATTTTCCAAACCAAGTAAACAATGTTTTAGCGTTCCCGGGTATTTTTAGAGGTGCACTCGATGTTCGTGCAACTCATATTAATGAACAGATGAAAATTGCTGCTGTTGAAGCAATTGCGAGCTTAGTCTCTGAGGAAGAGTTAAGTCCGGATTATGTTATTCCTGCCCCATTCGATGCTCGTGTTGCCCCGGCAGTAGCTGCAGGAGTAGCAAGAGCTGCAATGGAAACAGGAGTTGCAAGAATAGTAGTGGACCCTGAAGATGTGGCAGAAAAAACACGTAAATTATCTATTATAGGTAAAGGCGAGTGATTCAAGAAGGTGACCTCTTCAAATTCGAAGGTATATATTGAAATATTAAAACAAATACGTTCTATCATTGTGGCAGACGGACTTGTTGCCGGAGATAAAATTCCGTCCGAACGAGAGCTATCCGAACGCTTAAAGGCTGGAAGATCTTCTGTACGAGAAGCATTACGTTCTCTGGAACTCCTAGGTATTATTGAGACAAGAAGAGGAGAAGGCACTTTTATAAAAAATTTTGGAGACCACCAGCTTGTTCAAATATTAGGCACGTATATATTAGAAGATGTAAAAGTTAAAAAAGATTTAATTGAAACAAAGTATTTAATTGAACGTGATAGTATTGTTTTAGCCTGCGAGAGAATGAGCGAGAAGCAATTACAAAGTCTTAGTGAACTTATTAATACGACAGAATTTACACGTCATGAGTTTTTTAGCGGAGTGGTAAAGGGAATTAATAACAGTTTATTTCTACGACTTTGGCAAGTGATTAGTGAGTATTTCCTAGTGCTACAAGTCCAAGACCCTACTAAAAATAATAAATCACTCTATCAAGAACTACTTGATGCTTTTTCTTCAAAAAATGTGGAAAAAGCATTACATATCTATGAAAAGCTCGCAATTAAAGAAATTGTCGAATAACGTATGACATGTTTCAACAAAATGTTTGGGCTTGTTTCGTTACAGTAATAGAGAGAGGGAACTAAAGAAAGATTGCTTTGTTCTATTATCTCTATATAGTCCGTAAACTGTAGGGTTGCTATTAAGTAAGGGAGGTTTATGCTTGTTAAAAGATATATTTGTAAAGAAGAAAAAGTATGCTTCTATTCCATCTGAACAGGCAAAGCAAGATGTACCTGAAGGAATAATGACAAAATGTCCAAACTGCAAGAAGATCATGTATACTAAAGAATTAAATAAAAATTTGCGAGTGTGTATGAATTGTGACCATCATCATATGATGAATTCACATGACAGACTCCAAAGTTTACTAGATGAAGGTTCATTCATGGAATATGATAGAGAATTGCTCTCTCAAAATCCATTAGGATTTCCTGATTACCTTGAGAAACTTGAAAAAGATAGAAAAAAAGCTAGAATTAATGAGGCTGTTGTAACTGGTGAAGGTAAAATAAACGGTAACAAAACGGTTATTGCCATTATGGATTCAAGTTTTAGAATGGGGAGTATGGGTTCAGTAGTAGGAGAGAAAATTACGAGAGCCATTGAAAAAGCATCAGAATTAGGTGTGCCTTTTATTATCTTTACAGCCTCAGGCGGAGCGAGAATGCAGGAAGGCGTTTTAAGTTTAATGCAGATGGCAAAAACAAGTTCAGCGTTAAAAATGCATAGTGATAAGGGTGGATTAATCATTTCAGTTATGACTCACCCAACAACAGGTGGAGTTTCTGCTAGTTTTGCCTCTTTAGGAGATTACAATTTTGCAGAACCTGGTGCTTTAATAGGATTTGCAGGTAGAAGAATTATTGAACAAACGATTCGTGAAGATCTACCTTCTGATTTCCAAACTGCGGAGTTTCTTCTTAAGCATGGACAATTGGATGCAGTTGTTCATCGTCAGGATTTGAAAGAAACACTTGCTAATGTACTAGATATACACCAACCTGGAGGTGAGTTGAATTGGTAGGAGAATTGGAATTTGAACGTCCGGTTATAGAATTAAGGAAAAAAATCTCAGAGTTAAGAGAGTTTACGAAAAATACAGATGTAGATTTAACGGATGAGTTAGAGAAGCTAGAAGGTAGACTAGCAAAATTAGAAAACGAGATTTATGGAAACATGAAGCCGTGGGACAGAGTTCAAATAGCACGACATCCAGAACGTCCTACCTCTCTCGACTATATTAAGCGACTGTTTACGAATTTTTTAGAATGTCATGGGGACCGCTACTATGGAGATGATGAAGCAATTGTTAGTGGAATTGCAAAGTATCATGGTCTTCCTGTTACAATAATTGGTCACCAACGTGGGAAAGACACGAAGGAAAACATTCGTCGCAATTTTGGAATGCCTCACCCAGAGGGGTATCGTAAGGCTCTTCGTTTAATGAAACAAGCGGAAAAGTTTAACCGCCCTATCATTTGTTTTATTGACACTAAGGGTGCATATCCTGGGAAGGCAGCAGAAGAGCGTGGTCAAAGTGAAGCGATAGCAAAAAATCTATTTGAAATGGCCGGTCTAACCGTTCCAGTTGTATGCATTGTAATAGGTGAAGGTGGAAGTGGTGGAGCTTTAGCGTTAGGAGTTGGGAATCATATACATATGCTAGAGAATTCCACTTATTCTGTTATTTCTCCAGAAGGTGCAGCTGCATTACTTTGGAAAGATGCTAGTTTAGCAAAGAAAGCAGCAGAGACGATGAAAATTACAGCTCCAGATTTAAAAGAGCTTGGAGTAATTGATGAAATTATCCCTGAGGTTAAAGGTGGAGCTCATAAGGATGTTGAAACACAAACTGCACATATTGACCGTGTATTGAGAGAGTCACTTTCATTATTAACTAAAATGGGGAAGGTTGAATTAGTTAAACATCGTTATGAAAAGTTTAAATCGATTGGTGAATTTCAGAGTACGAATGATTATATAGGTGTACAGTAATATTGCCAAGAACGTGCGATTCCATTATCGGGGCACGTTCTTTTGGTTTTGATACTTAAGAATATTATCTTTCATTAAAGAAACAATAAATAAGTATAAAAACATTCTCAACTACTCTTCACTTTATTGTTGTAAATTTGACACATAGTTTTCTATGTATTCATTTATCACTCTATTGTCTTCAATAATTCTTCATGGTATGTTAAACAATGAATAGTAGCAACGCACTCATGTGAATGCATATAGGAATGTTACATATCGAACTAAATTAACCTGAGGTGAGACTATGAAAAAAATTGGTGTACTAACTAGTGGTGGAGATTCGCCAGGAATGAATGCAGCAATTAGGGCTGTTGTTCGTAAAGCAATTTTTCATAACATTGAAGTATACGGTGTATACCAGGGGTATCAAGGATTAATAAACGGTCAAATTAAAAAGCTTGAACTTGGTTCCGTAGGTGATATAATCCATCGTGGTGGTACTATGCTATATACATCCCGATCTGAAGAGTTTAAAACAGCAGAGGGCAGGCAAAAAGGAATTGAACAACTAAAAAGCCTTGGCATAGAAGGACTAGTTGTAATTGGTGGAGACGGTTCTTATCGTGGCGCAAAAAAACTAACAGAACATGGATTTCCATGTGTTGGTGTACCTGGAACAATTGATAATGATATTCCAGGAACTGACTTTACGATTGGTTTTGATACTGCGCTTAATACAGTAATTGATGCAATTGATAAAATTCGCGACACGGCTACATCTCATGAGCGTACATATGTTATTGAAGTTATGGGTCGACATGCTGGGGATATTGCACTTTGGTCAGGTTTGGCAGGAGGTGCTGAAACAATTCTTATCCCTGAAGCTGATTATGATATGAATGATGTAGTTTCTCGTTTAAAAAGAGGACATGATAGAGGTAAGAAACATAGTATAATTATTGTTGCTGAAGGTGTTGGAAGTGGAGTAGACTTTGCCAAAGAGTTAACCGAAGCAACTCAATTAGAGACGAGAGTCAGTGTGCTTGGCTATATTCAACGTGGTGGTTCACCTACTGCATTTGACCGTGTTCTAGCTAGCCGTTTAGGTGCTCGAGCTGTAGAGTTATTAATAGAAGGTAAAGGTGGACGCTCTGTAGGTATCGAGAATAATAAGCTGGTTGACTATGATATTCTAGAAATTCTTGAAAGACCACATAAGATTGAGGAAAATATGTATCAATTATCAAAAGAATTGTCTATTTAGAATGGGTGTGGAATCGTTTCCACAATTGATAGAGGAGGTAGTTCAAAAATGAGAAAAACTAAAATTGTATGTACAATAGGTCCCGCGAGTGAAAGTGTAGAGATGCTTACAAAGTTAATTGAGGCGGGTTTAAATGTAGCCAGACTTAACTTCTCACATGGTGACTATGAAGAGCACGGGGCGAGAATAAAAAACATTCGAGAGGCTTCAGAAAAAACAGGTAAAACGGTTGCTATACTTCTTGATACCAAAGGTCCAGAGATTCGTACTCATACTATGGAAAATGGGGCAATTGAATTAAAAGAAGGCTCAACAATTATTGTTTCCATGACCGAAACAGTAGGAACGCTTGAAAAATTTTCAATTACATACCCTGGTTTAATAGAAGATGTGAATATTGGCTCAAAAATTTTATTGGATGATGGATTAATTGGTCTAGAGGTTCTTTCAATTGACCACCAAAATCAAGAGATTACGACGAAAATACTAAACACCGGAACCCTTAAAAATAAAAAGGGTGTCAATGTTCCAGGGGTGCAGGTAAAACTACCAGGCATTACTGAAAAAGATACAAATGATATTATCTTTGGGATTGAACAAGGTGTGGATTTTATTGCAGCTTCGTTCGTACGACGTGCTTCAGATGTACTTGAAATTCGTGATCTTCTAGAAAAGCATAATGCCTCAACTATTGAAATTATTCCTAAGATTGAGAATCAAGAAGGTGTTGACAATATTGATGAAATTCTTGAGGTGTCTGACGGTTTAATGGTCGCTCGTGGTGACTTAGGAGTAGAGATACCAGCTGAAGAAGTACCATTAGTACAAAAGGAGTTAATCAAGAAATGTAACGCCTTAGGTAAACCTGTAATTACTGCAACTCAAATGTTAGATTCAATGCAACGTAATCCTAGACCTACACGTGCAGAAGCAAGTGACGTGGCTAACGCTATCTTTGATGGGACAGATGCAATTATGCTTTCTGGAGAAACAGCGGCTGGAAATTACCCTCAAGAAGCTGTTCAAACAATGCATAATATCGCATCACGTGCTGAAACAGCATTACAATATCGTGAAATGCTTTCTACTCGTAGTAAGCAAAGTGGAATTACAATTACAGATGCAATTGGTCAATCTGTGGCACATACTGCTTTAAATCTAGATGTTTCTGCAATCATAACACCTACTGAAAGTGGTCATACTGCTAAAATGATTTCAAAATATAGACCTAAGGCACCTATCATCGCTGTTACAACTAGTCCATCAGCATCTAGAAGATTAGCACTTGCATGGGGAGTATATCCACAAGCTGGAAGCATAGCAACATCAACAGATGAGATGTTAGATATTGCTGTTCAAGAAGGGATACAATCTGGTATCATTACACCAGGGGACTTAGTTGTGATAACTGCCGGAGTACCAGTCGGTGAAACGGGCACAACTAACCTTATGAAAATTCATGTGGTTGGTGATGTGATCGTGAAGGGACAAGGAATTGGTAGAAAAACAGCGTATGGCAAAGCTATCATTGTTAAGTCTGGTGAGGAAGCTAATCGCAAAATGGAAGATGGAGCGATCCTTGTTACTGTTGGAACAGACCGTGATATGATGCAAGCACTTGAAAAAGCCTCTGCTCTGATTACAGAAGAGGGTGGGCTAACAAGCCATGCTGCAGTTGTAGGACTTAGTTTAGGTATACCAGTAATTGTAGGTGTAGAAAATGCTACAACACTTATAAAGGACGGGCAAGATATTACTGTAGACGCGTCACGTGGCGTGATTTACGATGGTCATGCTAGTGTGCTTTAATTTAAATAAATGAACGTTAATGTTTAAAGAGAAGGGATGATCTTTCCTTCTCTTTTTGTTTTTCTAAGCATATAATAGTGGGACAAGAATAATTTTGTTATAAAGAGATTCGGGGGTTAAGACAATGTTTCGTATACTTTTTGCACTGATTATAATTGTTCCGGCATTAGAAATTGGATTACTTGTGTTCTCTGGAAATACAATTGGGGTATGGCCAACCATTCTATTAATAATCGCCACTGGTGTAATAGGAGCATGGTTAGCAAAAAAACAAGGAATAGAAGTTCTAAAAAAGGCACAGGAGGACATATCCTACGGATACCCACCAGCCAATGCTATTATGGATGGTATTTGTATTTTAATAGGAGGAACACTACTATTAACTCCCGGTTTTATAACAGATGCATTAGGATTTTTTCTGTTGTTACCACCTACTAGAAATACCATAAAGCCATTGATTGGAAGGATTATTCAAAGAATGATAAATAACGGTCAGTTTACCATTATTAGAAGATAACATATGAAGAAAAGAGGGGAAGCTCAATGAGTCATCCCCTCTTTTTTTATGCAGATTTATTGTTGATAATAAAGCTCCATAAGTCCCTAAATACCCCAGCAGTACTGAGGGTTTTTATGATTACAAGTAAAACTGGGCCGATAATTAAACCTAGAAATCCAAATAATTTAAAGCCAACGAATAAGGAAATGAGTGTTGCTAATGGGTCTAACCCAATACTTGAAGATAAAATTTTAGGCTCCATAATTTGTCTTTGGACAATGACGATTACATAAAGAACGCCCAACCCTAAGGCTAAATGTACATCTCCACTTAATGCAGAATAGATGATCCAAGGTACAAAGACTAGCCCTGTTCCTAAGTATGGTAACACATCAACTATACCGATTAATAAAGCAATGGTGATTGCGTAATCTACTCGTAAGACAAGTAATCCAATTAAGACAATAACCGTAGTAATAGAAATCAATGTAGCTTGTGCTTTAATAAATCCAAATAAGGCTTTTTGTAGATCAACAAAAACGGTTTTGCCTGACGTACGAGCCTTTACTGGAAGTATTTTTCTTCCGATACCTACTAGACGATCCCAATCCTTACTGATAAAAAACGTAGCTAATAAAGAAAAAATTAGTACTGTTGCAGCGTTTGGAAGCCAACCTAAGAAGTTAGGAATATTTTGTAAGATTGTTTGAATAAATTGCCCAACATTTGTGGCAACTGTTGTCCCGACATTTTGAATATTTTCAATGATGGTATTTTGCTGCCCGCTTTCCAAATTATTAAATAGATTAGTAAGCTGATTATACATAGGAATTACCTGAGCGGTAATTATTTCTTCTATATATACTACTAGCTTCTCAAAATGGGAAGGAACTACATTAGCTAAATAGTTTGCACCTGAAATAATCTCAGCAATCAATAAGGTTAATAAACCTGCAACTATAGCAAAGACCAGTATAAGTGCTATAAAAACAGCTAAGGTTCTAGGCATTTTCCCTTTGTATTGAAGAAAATTAACCAATGGATTAATAATAAAAGCAATAACAAGCGCAATAATAAAAGGATAAGTAACAGTTGATAATAAATATATTGTGATGAGACCAATTACAACGATTGCAAGAACCAACAGGAATCGTAATACACTATATAAATGCTGGATAGTCAAATAGAAAACCTCCTGTCTTAGGGTAATATCCTTATTTTACATTCTTATATAATTTATGGAAAGTACAAACCCTTAATTAGTGACTTATATCATGGTAGAAAATATTTTTATATGGTACGATATAGTAGTTGTAAAATAGGAAGGATGAGTAACTTGTTTAATCAAGCTACCTTATTTTTGCTTGTCTTGTTAGCAATAGGTGTGGTCGGGAAAAACCAATCACTAATAATAGCAGTAGCGGTACTTCTGGTATTAAAGTGGACTGGATTGGATTCTAAATTTTTTCCGCATATCCAAGGTAAAGGCATAAATTGGGGGATTACACTAATTACTCTAGCTGTTTTAGTACCAATTGCGACTGGAGAAATAGGTTTTAAACAACTTGGTGATGCAGTGAAATCACCATATGCTTGGATAGCACTAGCATCTGGTATTGCCGTGGCATTGATTGCTAAAGGAGGAATTCATCTCCTTGCAGATGATCCACACATTACCACTGCTCTTGTATTTGGAACTATTATTGCAGTAGCTTTATTTAAAGGGGTTGCAGTAGGGCCCTTAATCGGTGCTGGAATAGCCTACTTAGCAATGAGGCTTTATAATTTTTTCACATAATATTTTTGTGTTATAATATTTATGGTCTTACTATACCTGTTGTGATTCACAAAAATCTGATAATTAGGTATAATAATAGATAAGATTGCATCCTTCCTACATAGAGCATTTATATGCAATTTTATCCTATACTAGATGTCACCTACTTTTTTGTGGTGTACACTTAATGGACGCTTGTAATTGTAAGCATTTACTTTTTAAAAAATGAAGTTATGTAATGTGTTATATTGAACAAGCGCTCACTTGGATAAAGTCCAAATCAATACTGGGGTAATGGGGAGATTTTTAAAAAAAGGAGAGGTTTTTATGACAGCAACACGCGGTCTAGAAGGGATTGTAGCAACTACATCTTCTATCAGTTCTATTATCGATGATACCCTAACTTATGTTGGGTATAACATTGATGACCTTGCAGATAATGCAAGTTTCGAAGAAGTTATTTACTTATTATGGCACCGTAAATTACCAACTCAAAATGAGCTTGCAGAATTAAAGCAACAACTAGCCGAAAATGCAAGTTTACCACAAGAAGTATTAAATCATTTTAAAACTTACCCAATCGACAAAGTCCATCCAATGGCAGCACTTCGCTCAGCTGTGTCTTTATTAGGTTTATATGATGAAGAGGCAGACAATATGGACGAGGCTTCAAATTATCAAAAAGCGATCCGCCTACAAGCAAAGATTCCATCACTAGTGACTGCTTTTTCACGAGTGAGAAAAGGCTTAGAGCCAATCGCACCACGTACAGATTTAGGCTTTGCTGCTAATTTCATATATATGTTAACTGGCCAAGAGCCTAGTGAAATTGCAATAGAAGCTTTTGATAAAGCTTTAGTTTTACATGCTGACCACGAATTAAATGCTTCAACATTTACTGCACGTGTTTGTGTAGCTACGTTATCCGATGTGTATTCTGGAGTAACTGCTGCAATTGGTGCTTTAAAAGGACCACTTCACGGTGGAGCAAATGAAGCAGTTATGAAGATGTTATCAGAGATTGGTGAAGTAGAAAATGTAGAATCTTACATTCAAACTAAACTTGCAAATAAAGAAAAAATCATGGGCTTTGGACACCGTGTATATCAACAAGGTGACCCTCGTGCAAAACATTTGAAAAAAATGTCTCAGAAGTTAACAACAATTACAGGTGAGACAAAGTGGTACGAAATGTCTACAAAGATTGAGGAAATTGTAACTAGTGCAAAACCTCTACCACCGAATGTCGATTTCTATTCTGCTTCTGTATATCACAGCTTAGGAATAGACCATGACTTGTTTACACCTATCTTTGCGGTTAGCCGTGTATCAGGCTGGTTAGCCCATATCCTAGAGCAATATGATAATAACCGTTTAATTCGTCCACGTGCAGAATACACTGGACCTGGAATGCAAACTTACGTACCAGTTGAGCAAAGAAGCTAATTAATTACTAGCTTCTTGTGAAAATTGTTTCAATTATGTACTATTAAGCTTGTGAGAACGGTGGTCAACAACCACCGTTTTATAAAGCATTTATAAGCAGTTCTTTACTTAAACTATTGGAGGTTTTACAAGTGACTCAAGGTGAAAAAATTACAGTTACAAATGGTGTGCTAAACGTTCCTAACAATCCGATTATTCCTTTTATTGAAGGCGACGGAATTGGACCTGATATTTGGGCTTCTGCATCTCGCGTATTAGAAGCAGCAGTTGAAAAAGCATATAAAGGCGAAAAATCAATCGTTTGGAAAGAAGTTTTAGCTGGGGAAAAAGCATTCAATCAAACAGGTGAGTGGTTACCAGAAGAAACTTTAAACGAAATTCGTGAATACATAATTGCAATTAAAGGACCTCTTACAACTCCTGTAGGTGGCGGTATTCGTTCATTGAACGTTGCGTTACGTCAAGAATTAGACTTATTTACTTGCTTACGTCCAGTGCGTTATTTTACAGGTGTACCTTCACCTATTAAGCGTCCTGAAGATACTGATATGGTGATCTTCCGTGAAAACACTGAAGATATTTATGCAGGTATTGAGTATGCAAAAGGTTCTGAAGAAGTGCAAAAGCTTATTAATTTCCTTAAAAATGAAATGGGTGTAAATAAGATTCGTTTCCCAGAAACATCTGGTATCGGTATTAAGCCTGTTTCTGAAGAAGGAACAAAACGTTTAGTTCGTGCTGCAATTAACTATGCAATTGAACAAGGACGTAAATCTGTTACTCTTGTACACAAAGGTAACATCATGAAGTTTACTGAAGGAGCTTTCAAAAACTGGGGTTACGAGCTTGCAGAACAAGAATTCGGCGATAAAGTATTTACTTGGGCACAATACGATCGTATTGTTGAAGAAGAAGGTAAAGATGCTGCTAATAAAGCACAAGCTGATGCTGAAGCTGCTGGAAAAATCATTGTGAAAGATTCAATTGCTGATATCTTCTTACAACAAATCCTAACTCGCCCGCGTGAGTTCGATGTAGTTGCTACAATGAACTTAAATGGAGACTATATCTCTGATGCACTAGCTGCACAAGTTGGTGGAATTGGTATTGCTCCAGGAGCTAACATTAACTATGAAACTGGCCATGCAATCTTTGAAGCAACACATGGTACAGCTCCAAAATATGCTGGACTTGATAAGGTAAATCCTTCTTCTGTTCTTCTATCAGGTGTACTATTATTAGAGCACTTAGGTTGGAACGAAGCTGCAGATTTAGTTATTAAATCAGTTGAAAAAACAATTGCATCAAAAGTTGTAACATATGACTTTGCACGTCTAATGGAAGGTGCAACAGAAGTGAAATGTTCTGAGTTTGGTGACGAACTAATCAAAAACATGGGTTAACGATTGATTACTACCTCGAATTTTCGGGGTAGTTTCGATATATATTGGTAAAAATTAGTCTGTAAGGGGGAAATGAGTATGAAACGCAAGAAAATATCTGTTATTGGCGGCGGCTTTACAGGAGCAACAACTGCATTCTTGTTAGCTCAAAAAGAACTTGGCGATGTTGTGTTAGTTGATATTCCTCAAATGGAAAACCCAACTAAAGGAAAAGCACTAGATATGCTTGAAGCTGGCCCAGTTCAAGGTTTTGACGCGAATATTACTGGTACTTCAAACTATGCTGATACAGCCGATTCAGATATCGTTGTAATCACTGCTGGTATTGCTCGTAAACCTGGTATGAGTCGTGATGATTTAGTTCAAACAAACCAAAAGATTATGAAAAGCGTTACTCAAGAAATTGTTAAGCACTCACCTAATAGCTATATTCTTGTACTTACAAACCCAGTAGATGCTATGACTTACACAGTATATAAAGAATCTGGATTTCCTAAAAACCGTGTAATCGGCCAGTCAGGAGTTTTAGATACGGCTCGTTTCCGTACTTTCGTTGCACAAGAATTAAACCTCTCAGTTAAAGATATCACTGGATTCGTTTTAGGTGGACATGGAGATGATATGGTACCTTTAGTAAGATACTCTTACGCTGGTGGGATTCCGTTAGAAACTCTTATTCCTAAAGAACGTTTAGATGCAATTGTAGAACGTACACGTAAAGGTGGGGGTGAAATCGTAAATCTTCTTGGTAATGGAAGCGCATATTATGCACCTGCTGCTTCATTAGTTGAGATGGTTGAAGCGATTTTAAAAGACCAACGACGTGTGTTACCTTCAATTGCCTATCTTGAAGGTGAATATGGATACGAAGGTATCTATCTAGGAGTACCTACTATTTTAGGTGCAAATGGAATTGAAAAGATAATTGAACTTGAATTAACTGAAGAAGAGAAGAAACAGCTTGATCAGTCTGCTGCTTCAGTAAAAAATGTCATGCAAGTTCTTAATTAAGTTAATCTAGAATTCGGGGGCTCCCCCGAATTTTTTAAATAGCAATTGCAAGCGTTTTCAATTATTACGGAGGTGAGAAAGGCCGCATGTTGTTAGGGAAAAAACGTAAATTAGGAAGAAGTATAGATGAAATTACGACGGGTGAAAAGTTATCACTTACAGAAAAAATCGAGGATAAGGACCTACTCCTTTATTTAGGCTTAACAAATGATTCTAATCCTTTATATATCCAGCATGACTATGCATCCCAAACACCGTTTAAGAAGCCAATTGTTCCAAGTGTTATGTTAACTGGTATCATTACTGCTGCAATCTCTAAATACTTACCTGGTCCAGGTAGTCATGTGCTTTCACAGTCGCTATCTTTTCCAAAGCCTGTGTATCACTATGGAACAGTACAATTTCTGTTTGAAATCACAGATGTAAACAGAGAAGAACATATTGTTGAGATTACGGTAAACGCGACAAATGAACAAGAAGAAACAGTTATTGAAGGCAAACTAACAGTATGCCCACCACACCAACTAAAACCAATGCATGGTGATGCATTGGATAACTTCTAAATAAATAGTGCTACATTAAGGGGAATTCTATATTCCTCTTTTTTTTATGTCTTCATAGAAAAAGTTTAGTTGATATTATTTCAAGCGCAGAGTTGATTGGAGGGGAAGGCACTTGACTCCTGCTCAGAAGTAGAGGAAAGGTCGAGACCCCACAGGTGCGAAGCGCCGAGGAGGCTCGACTTCCTCCCCGCGGAAAGCAAGTGCCTAGACCGGAAATCAACGGGCCTAATTAAATGTAACTATCCAATATTCTATTTAATAGTTGGTAAGTTAAATGATATCTACTATAATTAACCTAAATAGAGAAAAAGAGAAAAACGGATGAGGGGTTTTACTATTTTTAGTTGGAGGATTTTATGGATAAAAAAGTATTAGTAGTAGACGATGAACCATCAATTTCAACATTGCTGCAGTATAACTTAAATCAAGCAGGCTTCGAGGTTATTACTGCAATGGACGGAGAAGAAGGGTTCCAAAAGGCATTAGATGAAAGACCAGATATACTTGTACTTGATTTGATGCTCCCTAAGATGGATGGAATTGAAGTGTGTAAGCAACTACGCCAACAAAAGGTGACAACCCCAATATTAATGTTAACAGCTAAAGATGATGAATTTGACAAAATTATTGGATTAGAACTTGGTGCAGACGATTATATGACTAAGCCTTTTAGTCCAAGAGAAGTGGTTGCACGAGTAAAAGCCATTTTAAGAAGAACGAATATTCAAACTGAAAAAGAAGAGGAACTTGATACAGAGAATATTGTGATTGGAGAGTTAAGAATCCTACCCGATCATTATGAAGCATACACAAATCAAGTAAGGTTAGAACTGACACCGAAGGAATTCGAATTGCTTGTTTATCTTGCACGAAATAAGGGGAGAGTTCTTACTCGGGATCAGCTATTAAGTGCTGTATGGAATTATGATTTTGCTGGAGATACACGAATTGTGGATGTGCACATCAGCCACTTACGTGAAAAAATAGAGAGTAACTCAAAAAAACCTGTATATATAAAAACCATTCGAGGGCTAGGTTACAAGCTAGAGGAGCCAAAAATGGATGAATAATTTTCGTTCACGGCTGCTCTTTGCTCTCATAACCTTAATTGTTTCTGTGCTTCTCGGTTTAGGGATTTTATTAGGACAGATGTTTAAAAGCTTCTATTTAAATACATTTAACGAACGAATGGAAAAGGAAGCTGACCTAGTTTCAATCTACGTATCTGAAGGTGGATTATTTTATCATCCTAATTTGAATGAGAAAATGCATAACATAGAGGGAGCACTTGATTCAAGAATAACAATTATAAATCATGCCGGTAAAATTCTGTATGATGCGAATGGACATGAGGAATATAGTAAAACCATTCATGAACAACATATAAGTACAATCCTAAATGATTACGTAAATGACAAAAAGAGCTTTCACTTAATTGTAGAAGAATATGATATGTATTACTATGGAGTGCCTTTACTTGCTACAGACGAAACTGTTGAGGGATATATTATACTTAGCTCTCCTGTTGATTCTTTAAGAAAGGTAAACCAACAAATTTGGGGATTATTAATTAGTAGCTTAGGAGTTGCTTTTATAGTCATTCTGTTTCTTGGAGTAAGGATTACTTCACAGTATACGAAGCCGATTGAGTCTGCTACTAAAGTTGCAATTGAATTAGCTAAGGGAAACTTCAAGGCTAGAACATATGAAACCGATTTGGATGAAACAAGTGCACTTAATCGTTCGATTAATATTTTGGCTAGAAATCTACAGGATATGACTAAAGCACATGAAATGCAGCATGACCGCCTTCGAACCTTAATAGAAAATATGGGAAGTGGACTTATTCTTATTGATGGTAGGGGGTATATCAACCTTGTAAATCGTGCCTACAAGGAAATATTTGAGATAGAAACATCAAGTTATTTATCACATCTTTATAATGAAGCCTTACCGCATAAATCGGTTGTGTCATTAATTGAAGAAGTTTTTATGAAAGAAGAAAAAGTTCGTAGACAGCTTGTTCTTCCTCTGAAAATTGAACGAAGACATTTCGAAGTGTATGGGACACCAATCATCGGTACGAATAGTGAATGGAAAGGTGTTGTAGTTCTTTTCCATGATATCACAGAATTAAAAAGACTTGAACAAATGAGGAAGGACTTTGTAGCCAATGTTTCTCATGAACTAAAAACTCCGATTACATCTATAAAAGGTTTCTCAGAAACTCTTTTAGATGGAGCAATGAAGGATGAAAAGACATTAGAGTATTTTCTTTCTATTATTCTTAAGGAAAGTGATCGGCTCCAAGAGCTTATACAGGAATTATTGGATTTATCTAAGATGGAGCAACAAGGCTTTCAGTTGAATTACCAACAGGTAAATATTGTTGAAATATTAAATGAGATACTGGTATTACTGGGAGGAAAAGCAGAGAATAAAGATATTGAACTCTCACTAATGTCAGGTCACCAACCAATGGTTGAGGGAGATAGCTATCGATTAAAACAAGTATTTCTAAATTTAATCAGTAATGGCATTACGTATACACCAGCTGGGGGAAAAGTTTTAATTGAAGTTAGTGATTTAGAAGACACCATTCAAGTTAAGATTAGGGACACTGGAATAGGTATTGAAAAGGATGAAATTCCTCGGATATTTGAAAGGTTTTATCGAGTGGACAAGGCAAGGAGTAGAAACTCAGGCGGAACTGGATTAGGTTTAGCGATTGTAAAACACCTTGTTGAAGCTCATCATGGGACACTGGCTGTGAACAGTAAAGTTGGTGAAGGTACTACATTTATAGTTAACTTAAAAAGAAGCATTTCTTAAAAAATTTACAGAATTTTTACAGTAGATTTATATGAGTTTAACAATAATCCTCTACACTAATTTTGAAGACCCCTTCATCCGAGGAATTTTTTTGAAAGACAAGTCCTTAAAAAGGTCTTGTCTCTTTTTTATCTTGATTTAATTGCCAATTTTAGTTAAATTGAATTTGCAGTTAAATTTCTTTGAGGTGAGATATGAATATTGAAGTTTTAAGAGTAGAAAAGAATGAACAACAAATATTACATAATATTATGCAGTTTTATATTTATGATTTTAGTCAATTTATTAATAGTATTGAAGTCAATGAACAAGGTTTATATGACCCTTTTAATCTTGAAGAGTATTGGATACACGAAAATAAGCATCCATTTTTTATAAAAGTAGATGATGTATTAGCTGGTTTTGTTTTAGTAAATAGCCAAACCGAAACAAGTCCAGCCTCTATTGCTGAGTTTTTTATACTCAAGAAATATGCAGGAAAAGGTATAGGGAAAGTCGTTGCTCGGAGGATATTTGATATGTTCTTGGGTGATTGGAAAATTACACAAATTGCAAAAAACTATCCAGCACAAGCATTTTGGAGAAGTGTAATAAAAGACTATACAAATGATCAATACAGCGAAACTTATGATAATTCAAGAAGATCCGTTCAAGAATTTAATAACAGTGAAAAAAAATAACTCTTTTAGGGTTATTTTTTAAATTATATATAATTCAAATACGTATAAAATCTTTTTTGAAACTTTCTAGACTTTCACTCGTATATAACTATATCCCGAGCAATCGGTGTAAATACCTAACTTCCAATAATCTAGTAATATATGAAATTGGGTTAAACTATAGAATAAGGGGGAAAGCAACATGATGAGTCTGAAACGAATTTTTATCACGGCGGGACTATCATTGGTTATCATTCTACTTGGTATTACAGCATTCACATCTTGGTACACAGTAGATGAATCTGAGCAAGCAGTAATCTTAACATTTGGTAAAGTAAATGAAGGGATTAGTGAACCAGGGTTACATTTTAAGCTACCATGGCCAATCCAAGATGTACAAAAATTATCTAAGGAAACATTTAGTTTGCAATTTGGATATGATCAAAAAAACGGAGAAATTGTTGATTTTCCAGATGAAACAAAAATGATTACAGGGGACGAAAACATTGTATTAGCTGATCTTGTAGTACAATGGAAAATTACTAATCCTGGAAGTTATTTATATAATTCAGAAGATCCTCAACAAATCTTATATAATGCAACTTCTTCTTCATTAAGAAGTATTATTGGGAGCTCAAGAATTGATGATGCTCTAACCTCTGGAAAAGCTCAAATAGAAGCTGAGGTAAGAGATTTGCTTATTTCATTAGTTGAAAGATATGATATTGGAATTTCTGTTACAGCAGTTAAACTACAAGATGTTGAGCTTCCAAATGATGATGTTCGTAAAGCTTTTACAAATGTAACGGATGCTCGTGAAACGATGAATACAAAGATTAACGAAGCAAATAAATATCGAAATCAACGAACACAGGAAGCTGAAGGGGAAAAGGACGCAATTATTTCAAGAGCTGAAGGAGATAGAGCAGCTAGAATTGAAACAGCTCGTGGGGACGTTGCGAAATTTAATGCACTTTATGAAGAATACAAAGTCTCTCCTGAAATAACTCGTAAGCGTTTAGTGTTAGAAACTCTTGACCAGGTATTGCCGGGAGCAGAGATTTACATTATGAGTGAAGATGGCAATACAATGAAATATCTTCCAATTAGACCTCTTGAAAAACAAACACAAACTGCACCTAAAGACTCGCAAGAAGGGAGTGGTAACTAATGACTGATCAAAATGTAATAGACATTGAACAACGTAAACAAAACAACGATTGGAAGAAATACACTAAAGGTGGTATCTTCATCGTAATTATTGTTGCGTTACTCGTTATTGTGCTAACAAACCTTTTTATTGTTAAAGAAGGAGAATTTAAGGTAGTCCGTCAATTTGGAGAAGTTGTTCGTATTGAAAGTGAACCTGGTTTGAGTTATAAAATTCCTTTTATTCAGTCTGTGTCAACACTTCCAAAGTATCAAATGGTCTATGATGTTGAGGAAGCTGAAATTAATACAAAAGACAAGAAACGTATTATTATCGATAACTATGCTTTATGGCGTGTGGATAATCCAAAACAAATGATTGCAGTTACCCGTACAGTTGAAAATGCAGAAGCGAAGCTAGATGAGTTTGTATACTCAGCATTGAGAACTGAAT
The DNA here is from genome assembly GCF_017873715.1 of Cytobacillus luteolus. Lineage (NCBI taxonomy): Bacteria > Bacillati > Bacillota > Bacilli > Caryophanales > Bacillaceae > Litchfieldia > Litchfieldia luteola. Next base: position 310,422 of record NZ_JAGGKM010000004.1, on the reverse strand, counting down.
TAGGTCAATTAAACTATGACGAGATTATTAATGATGAAAAATCGAATAGAGGGAGTTTAAATGATCGCGTAACAGAAATTGTTAATACACTGTTAGAGCGAGATAACTACGGTATATCTGTAACCGATATTCGTATGAAGAGAACAGATTTACCTAAAGAAAACGAGCTATCCGTATTTACTCGAATGATTTCTGAACGTGAGTCAAAAGCTCAAGAATATTTATCTATGGGTGATGCGGAGAAAAATAGGATTATAGCGAACACGGATAGAGAAGTAAAAGAACTATTAGCCAAAGCCCAGGCAGATGCAGAAACAATTCGTGGTGAAGGGGAAGGAGAAGCGGCAAGAGTTTATAATAACGCCTTTACCAAGGACCCTAGCTTTTATAACCTTTACCGAACTTTAGAATCTTACAAACGTACAATCAATGGTGAAACGGTCATCATCTTACCTTCAGAATCACCATATGCAAGAATATTAATGGGCTACACTGAATAAACCCAATTTATAATAGGCACTATTTTCCTTTCTGTATTTAGTCATGCTAAAATATATAGAAGAAAATAGTGTCTTTTTATATTTTGGCTTTTTCATAATTCCCCGCGCGGAAAGCAAGTGCCTGCAGCGGAAAGGAACGGACAAGATATAAATTGTAACCTATATAGGAAGAAATGGGGGATTAAGATGTCAAAAAAGGTAGTATTAATAGATGGAAATAGTATTGCTTATCGTGCTTTTTTTGCACTACCACTACTAAGCAATGAAAAAGGTGTACATACAAACGCAATTTATGGCTTCACTATGATGCTTATGAAAATTCTGGAGGACGAGAAACCTTCCCATATTTTAGTTGCATTTGATGCAGGTAAAACAACATTTCGTCATAAAACATTTGGAGAATACAAAGGTGGCCGTCAAAAAACACCACCAGAATTATCAGAGCAATTTCCATTTCTAAGAGAATTATTAGATGCATACAACATTAAGCGTTACGAGCTTGAAAATTACGAGGCAGATGATATTATTGGTACTCTTTCAGCAAAAGCAGCAAAAGAAGGTTATACAGTAAAGGTCATATCCGGAGATAAAGATTTAACTCAATTAGCATCAGACAAAATCACAGTGGATATAACAAAAAAAGGGATCACAGATGTAGATTCCTATACCCCAGAATTTGTCCAAGAAAAGTATGGAATTAGTCCTGAACAAATTATCGATATGAAGGGTCTTATGGGAGATAGTTCAGATAATATTCCTGGTGTACCGGGCGTTGGCGAAAAAACAGCTTTAAAGCTACTTAAAGAATTTGGGACGCTAGAAAATTTACTTGAGTCTATTGATCAGGTAAGCGGAGATAAATTAAAGGAAAAACTATCAGATAATAAAGCACAGGCTTTGATGAGTAAGGAATTGGCTACCATAATCCAAGAAGCACCCATTGAAGTTGGTCTAGACACAATTGAATATGATGGATATGAACCATCAAAACTTATTGCAATATTTAAAGAACTAGGATTCAATTCATTACTGGACAAGCTCGGAGTATCAGAAGAGGAAGACACTACAGCTTTAGAGGAAGTGGATTACAAGATTGTGTCTGAGGTTACTGAAGATATTTTCGCTAAAGAGTCTACTTTAATAGTTGAGATACTTGAAGAAAATTATCATCAGGCAGATATCCTTGGTTTTGCAATAGTCAATGATAACGGAAACTTTTTTATACCAACTGATGTTGCCTTACAATCAATGGAGTTCAAAGCATGGGCTGAAGATGAGCAACAACGCAAGAATGTCTTTGATGCAAAAAGCTCTATCGTTGGCTTAAGGTGGAAGGGAATACAATTAAAAGGAATTGATTTTGATTGTTTAATTGCCTCGTATATTCTTAACCCTTCAGAATCAACTGTTGATATTGCTTCAATTGCCAAAGTAAAGGGATATGGAAATATACAAGCAGACGAAACGGTGTATGGAAAAGGTGCAAAACGCACGATTCCACAACAGGACGTACTTGCCGAGCATTTAATAAGAGAAGCGAAAGCACTTCACTATTTAAAAGATAAATTAAATGAAGAGTTGGTTGAAAATGAGCAACTTGAACTTTTTACGGAACTTGAATTGCCGCTTACCTTAATTTTAGCTGAGATGGAAGCAACAGGTATAACAGTTGATGTCGAACGATTAAAATCGATGGGAGAAGAATTAAGGCAAAAGCTTAATTCTTTAGAACAAAATATCTTTGAGAGTGCAGGAGAAAAGTTTAATATCAATTCACCTAAACAACTCGGTTCTATCCTTTTCGAGAAACTTAATTTACCACCTGTAAAAAAGACAAAGACCGGATATTCAACATCAGCTGATGTTCTTGAAAAGTTATCAAATAAGCATGAAATAATTGAACACATTCTGCATTATCGACAACTTGGAAAACTTCAATCGACCTATATTGAAGGATTATTAAAGGTCATTTACGAGGATTCAAGTAAGGTCCATACAAGATTCAATCAGGTGTTAACGCAAACAGGGAGACTAAGTTCAATTGATCCTAATTTGCAAAATATCCCTATTCGTTTAGAGGAAGGTAGAAAAATCAGACAAACCTTTATCCCTTCGCAAAAGGATTGGGTTATCTTTGCAGCAGACTACTCGCAAATTGAGTTAAGGGTACTTGCACATATTGCAAACGATGAGAACTTAATTGAAGCATTTAACAAAGATTTAGATATACACACGAAAACAGCAATGGATGTATTCCATGTCTCGGCTGAAGAGGTGACCGGAGATATGAGACGCCAAGCAAAAGCTGTTAATTTTGGTATAGTATATGGAATTAGTGATTACGGCCTTTCTCAAAGTCTGGGTATAACCAGAAAGGAAGCAGGTCAATTCATAGAGCGTTATTTGGAAAGTTTCCCTGGTGTGAAAAACTATATGGAGGAGATCGTTCAGGACGCTAAGCAGAAAGGATATGTGTCAACTTTACTTCAACGCCGTCGTTACATTCCTGAAATAACTAGCCGTAATTTTAATGTTCGTAGCTTTGCAGAACGCACAGCTATGAATACTCCGATACAAGGTAGCGCCGCGGACATTATCAAAAAGGCGATGATTGATATGGCAGACCGTCTAGTAGAAGAGAAGTTAGAATCAAAGTTATTGCTACAGGTTCACGATGAACTTATTTTTGAAGCACCTAGACATGAAATTGAACGTTTAGAAAAAATTGTACCTGAAGTAATGGAGAATGCGGTTAAACTTGAAGTTCCGTTAAAGGTTGATTATTCATATGGCCCAACTTGGTATGACGCGAAATAATAAAGGAAGTGAAAGCATTGCCTGAATTACCAGAAGTAGAAACAGTAAGAAGAACTCTTGCACAATTAGTACTCGGCAAAAAAATTGAAGAAGTAAGAGTTCTTTGGCCCAAAATGGTCAAAAAACCTGCTGAGGCCGAACAATTTATTGATGCATTAAAAGGACAAACCATACATGAGATTTCAAGAAGAGGGAAATTTCTTAAGTTCATTTTAGATGATTATGTATTAGTCTCTCATTTACGGATGGAAGGAAGGTATGGATTATATTCTAACGATGAACCTTATGATAAGCACACCCACGTTTTCTTCACCTTTACAGATAACACGGAGCTAAGATATAAGGACGTAAGAAAGTTCGGTACAATGCATCTATTTAAAAAAGGTGTAGAAGAGATGGAGATGCCTCTTTCTCAGCTTGGACCCGAGCCTTTTTCGGAAGAATTTACTGAAAAGGTTTTAAAAGAAGGATTAATGAAAACCAATCGAAAGGTTAAAGTAGCTTTGCTTGACCAAAAAATTGTTGTTGGATTAGGCAATATCTACGTAGATGAAGCATTATTTCGAGCAGGTATTCATCCTGAGCGGGAAGCTAATTCTCTAAAGCCTAAGGAAATCAAAAAATTACATCAGGAGATTGTCAGCACCTTGCAAGAAGCTGTTAATAAGGGTGGAAGTACGATTAGATCCTATGTTAATACTCAAGGAGAAATAGGAATGTTTCAACTTGAATTGTTTGTGTACGGAAGAAAAGCAGAACCGTGTAAACATTGTGGCACCTCACTTGAAAAAATCGTGGTTGGGGGAAGAGGTACTCATTTCTGCCCTAAATGCCAAAGGTTAAAATAAAGTTTCACCCAAAATAAGACTTTCACACTGGATGGGCTCCTCCCATATACTATCATAGCAATTGATAGGAAGGAGCTTCTAAAGAAACGATGACTCAATACTTGTCACTAGTCTTATTAGCATTTGCTGTTAGTCTTGATAGCTTTAGTGTAGGTTTCACATATGGATTACGCAAAATGAAAATTCCATTTAAATCAATTGTAATTATTGCTTGCTGCTCTGCTCTTACCCTTTTGTTAGCTATGGGAGTTGGTAGTACAATCGCAACTATCATATCACCAAGTGCTGCTGAAAAAATTGGAGGCTTAGTGTTAGTCGGTATTGGAGCTTGGGTGTTGTTTCAATTTTTTAAACCTTCCAAGCAGTCCGAAGAGCAAGTAGAAGAAAAGGTGCTTCTGAAGTTTGAAATTAAATCACTTGGCGTCGTTATTAATATTTTAAGAAAGCCCATGGTTGCAGATTTTGATAAGTCTGGAACAATTACAGGTGTAGAGGCTTTTATGCTTGGTCTAGCACTTTCATTAGATGCTTTTGGAGCAGGAATAGGAGCTGCACTACTGGGTTATTCTCCGTGGATAATGGCGACTTGTGTAGCGATCATGAGTTCATTATTTGTAACTTTAGGTATTAATAGTGGACGTACCTTTTCAGAAAGTAAATGGATTCAGAAGTTTTCATTTTTACCTGGCGTAATGCTAATTGTGATTGGAATATGGAAGTTTTAAGTTTTTAATGATGGAGGAGTCGTAGCAATAATGGCACTTATTATTGGTCTAACCGGGGGAATCGCAAGTGGAAAAAGCACAGTTTCAAAGATGCTTGAGGAACTGGGACTTGCCATTGTAGATGCAGATAAAATAGCTCATCAAGTTGTTGAAGTTGGGAAGCCTGCTTATACAGAAATTGTAAGAGTATTTGGAGAGAAAGTTCTAAAGCCCGATCTTAGTATTAATCGTCCGGAGTTAGGAGCTATTATATTTAATGATAAGCAAAAGCGAGAGATGTTAAACAGCATCGTACATCCAGAGGTTCGCAAGGAAATGTTACAACAAGCTGATCGCTTTATAAAAAATGGAGCTAAGGCAGTTATATTGGATATCCCACTTTTATTTGAAAGTAAATTAACCCACATGGTTCAAAAAACAATTTTGGTATATGTTGATGAGGAAGTACAGTTGGAAAGACTTATGTCACGAAACGGTTATACGGAAGCAGAAGCGAAGGCAAGGATTTTCTCACAGATGCCTTTGATTGAGAAGAAAGACTTAGCTGATGTGGTCCTTGATAATAATGGGTCTATAAACAACACAAGAGAGCAATTATTACTTATATTGAGCAAATGGGATATACTATAAAATTAAAAATCGAGTAAACAGTATGAAATTCACTACTGTAAACTCGGTTTTTTTAGATTATTTCCAGAAAAGTCTAACTTTAATAAAATGTGCAATTATATCATCACATTTTTCGTTAATTATGTTATACTAATACCACAAAGACCTTATAAAGAGTATAACATATATCTTGGAAGGAGAATTAATTATGAACCCAAGAATCGCTATTAACGGATTTGGACGAATTGGTAGAATGGTATTTAGAAAGGCTATTATGGAAAATGACTTAAATGTGGTAGCTATTAATGCTAGTTATCCAGCTGAGACGCTAGCACATTTAATAAAATATGATACAAACCATGGAAAATTTGATGGGGATGTCATTGCAGAAGATGATGCTTTAATTGTTAACGGAAAACGAGTAAAGCTCTTGAGTTCACGTGACCCATTAGAACTTCCTTGGAAACAGTTAAATATTGATATCGTAATCGAAGCTACAGGTAAATTTAATTCTAAAGAAAAAGCAAGTCTTCATATGGCAGCTGGCGCAAAAAAAGTAATCTTAACAGCACCTGGTAAGAATGAAGATATAACGATCGTAATGGGCGTTAATGAACATGAATTAGACACAGAAGTTCACAATATTATTTCAAATGCTTCTTGTACAACTAATTGTTTAGCCCCAGTTGCTAAGGTATTAGATGAACAATTTGGTATTGAAAATGGCCTTATGACTACTGTTCATGCTTATACGAATGACCAAAACAATATCGATAATCCTCATAAGGATTTAAGAAGAGCAAGAGCTTGTGCACAGTCAATTATTCCTACTACTACTGGTGCAGCAAAAGCATTAACTTTAGTACTTCCTAGTTTAAAAGGAAAATTACATGGTATGGCACTACGTGTACCAACTTCTAATGTATCATTAGTAGACCTAGTTGTGGACTTAAAGCGTGATGTTACAATTGATGACATCAATGATGCATTTGAAGCTGCTTCTCATAGTTCTTTACAAGGAATATTACAATATACAACAGAACCACTTGTATCAATTGACTTTAATACAAACCCACATTCATCAATTATAGATGGATTATCAACAATGGTAATTGGTGATCGAAAAGTAAAAGTACTTGCTTGGTATGACAACGAGTGGGGTTACTCATGCAGAGTAGTAGACCTTGCAAAACACGTTGCAAGCCTAATGTTTCGAAAATCAGAAGTAGAAGTGGGTTAAGACTCAATTTAAAATATGAACAACAATGAAAACGCTTATTCTTTGAATAGGCGTTTTTAATCATGGTGAGCGTAAAATACTCATTTTACTTTCGGAGTGGATTGGAGCGGAAGGCACTTGACTCCTGCGGGAAGTAGAGAAAAGGTCGAGACCCCACAGACGGAACGTCGAGGAGGCTCGACTTTCTCCCCGCGGAAAGCAAGTGCCTGCAGCGCAAAGGAACGGTCTTCCTTCAAAGTGAGACATACTCTTTTTAAACAGTAAAAATTGTTAATGTTTAAATCCCCCAAAAAGAGGATAAATCAACTATGAGAGGTTAAAGTAAATACTGTTTCACTTTAAATAACCCTTTAACATCTGTAAATATTCACAGAATGTATTGCAAAATGATAATAAGCAAGGTATACTATTTTTCGTGAACAAAAAAACGCTTGGTAATGTTTCTACTTAAAGGGTTAGGACCTCTCTGGACTAACTTTCCCCCGTGGTAGTTAGACACAACCTATATGCGAAAGTTTTCATTAAAAAGAAGAAAAATTGTTAAAGGGGGATTTTTAACATGGAAACAATGGGTCGTCACGTAATTTCAGAATTATGGGGTTGTAATTTCGAAAAATTAAACAATATGCAAGAAATTGAAAGAATCTTTGTTGATGCTGCACTTAAATCAGGAGCTGAGGTTCGCGAAGTAGCATTCCACAAATTTGCTCCACAAGGAGTAAGTGGAGTAGTTATCATTTCTGAATCACACTTAACAATTCATAGCTTTCCTGAGCATGGCTATGCTAGCATTGACGTTTATACATGTGGTGAATTAGATCCTAATATCGCTGCAGATTATATCGCTGAGGCACTTGGCGCTCAAACTCGTGAAAATATTGAATTACCACGTGGTATGGGTCCAGTACAAGTTAAACAAGCACAAGCGAAAGCACTTTAAAATTAATAACAAATCGTCTAAAATGGTAAGAGGTGTATATTATACACCTCTTTTTATTATGAAATTTTAAGGAGCGAACAGATGGGCAGCCTTCAATCATTTTTTAGCAATCATTGTGAAACCAGTGACAATCATAGAGATCCATTACTTAAAAGCCATTATTATAAAGTAACAAACAAACAAGCCATTCAATCAATTAAAGATTTTATTACTAAGCAAAATGGTTTTAACCTAACCTCTATTTCAGAAGAACGCGGAGAGATGAGCGTTTCCGTATCTAAAAAGAGAAAAGCATTTATGGTGATAACGGTTATCTCTGTTAGACCATTTGAAACAGCTATAGACTTTTCGGTTACTACCGAAACAAGTGTATTACCTATGGACTTTGGATACAGTAAGCGATTGGTTCAGTTTATGTATAAAGAATTAGACGGGATACTTCCTCTTCTAAAACGGTAAAAATGTGGAATGAATTAAAACTTGTACTAAGACAAGCTTTCTTATAAGATTGAATTAAGAGCAACTAACTTGACGGGGAATGATGTGTACTCACTTTTTCTCCTAATAGCAGTAGATTGGAGCTGATCTTATGAAGTGCCCAGTGTGTCAAAATAACGGAACTAGAGTACTTGATTCTCGCCCAGTCGATGATAGCAAATCTATTAGACGAAGACGGGAATGTGAAAAGTGTTTACATAGATTTACCACATTTGAAAAGGTTGAAGAAATCCCTCTAATCGTAGTTAAAAAGGAAGGGATTCGTGAAGAATTTAGCCGCGAAAAAATGCTACGTGGTCTAATTAAAGCTTGTGAAAAACGTCCTGTCTCATTGAAACAATTAGAAGATATAGCACATGAAGTAGAGAAAGAGCTTCGAAATCAGGGTAACTCAGAAGTGAAAAGCGTAGAAATCGGTGAAATGGTAATGAACCGTTTATCAAAAATAGATGAAGTAGCATACGTTCGCTTCGCATCTGTGTATCGACAATTTAAAGATATTAACGTCTTTATCGAAGAACTCAAAGAGCTTATCAATAAAGACAGATAGAGAGCTTATAGAATTAAGCTCTTTTTTCCTTTAAAATAAGAGAAAGATTATTATTTAACGGAAAGTTGAGTGAAAGTATGAAACAACAACAACACTGGAAGGATCTTCTGCCAATTGATCGTTATATCGTGCGCTCTGCGGACATGCTAAATGAAAATGATCGAAAGGTGCTCACTCTCCTTTATCAACCGTTAATCGGCACAAAGTGCTTTAGCCTCTATATGACCCTTTGGAGTGAGTTAGAACAAAATCGAATGTGGGGTGAAGAAACAACACATCACGGTTTAATGGCTATTATGCAAACTAATCTAAGAGACATATACCAAGAGAGATTGAAGCTTGAGGCAATTGGCCTAATGAAAACATTTGTGAACGAATCAGACGATAATCGCCTTTTTATATATGACATACAGGCACCATTAACACCTAAAGAATTTTTTACTGACGGTGTTCTAAACATTTTCCTCTATAATCGACTAGGAAAAAATAAATTTATGATGTTGAAACGGTTTTTTTCTGGGGCAGAAATTGATTCACAGAACTTTAAGCCTATTACGAAAAACTTTAATGAGGTATTTAGCTCGATTAATCCTTCTGAAATGGCTGTAAATATTAATGAAGAAACAACTGGTAATACACAGCTTGACCAAAATAATAGTTTTTTCGATCGACAAGGAAAACAAGAAATTCACTTTAGTGAAGATCTGTTTGATTTTGATTTGTTTTTTGCTGGTATATCTGAGGTTATGATACCTAAAAAATCCATTACACCAAAAGTACAGGATGCAATAAAAAAGCTGTCGTTTCTCTATTCTATTGACCCGATACAGATGCAAAATATTGCTATGAGTGCAATTAATCATAATGAAATGATTGATATTGAAAAATTAAGGAAGGCAGCAAGGGATTGGTATCAGTTTGAACATGGAGACCATCTTCCAGCACTTTCAGAAAGAAGCCAACCAATTCCTTATCAAACAATGGCTACTCGTGAGCCGGAGTCAAAAGAAGAAAAGTTGATTAAGCAACTTGAGACAATTTCTCCAAGGGCTCTGTTAATTGATATATCCGGTGGTGCGGAACCTTCATCTGCAGATATGAAAATTATTGAAGATGTTATGTTCGGGCAACAGTTGTTACCTGGTGTCGTAAATGTCCTAATATATTATGTAATGCTACGTTCAGATATGAAGCTTACAAAAGGGTATGTAGAAAAGTTAGCCAGTCATTGGTCGCGTAAGCAAATACGTACTGTTCCTGAGGCTATGACATTGGCAAAACAAGAACATCGTCAATATCAAAATTGGGCAAAAACAAAAAGTGAACCAAAGCAAAATAAGCGTAAGGCGGTTCGAACTGAAATGTTACCAGACTGGTTGCATCAGGAAACTTCTGAGAAACAAGAAGAATCTAGTCAGAAAGATTTCGAGCATGAGAAACGTGAGTTAGAAGAAAGAATTAAGAAGTTTAAAAAGAAAACGTAATTCATTTAATTGTAAGGGGTGAACATAATGGAGCCCATTAATCATTCGTTAAAAAAACTAATCAGTAATGACAAATTCAAGAATCGTTTTGATTCCTTAAAAAGAGAAGTGTTAAGTCACCCACATATTAAAAGCTTTATTGAAGAACATAAAGAACAGATTACGGATGACATGATAACTCGTAGTTTAGGGAAATTATACGAATACATTA